>DWXL01000018.1 GCA_019119235.1 Candidatus Blautia excrementigallinarum
TCAGCACCACTCCTTTCCAAAACCGGGCCATGAAAAAAACGCCGCCTTTTCCTCGAAAAAAGCGACGTTTTAGTGTAGGCTGGCTCGGTTTTTGTTGTGATTTATGATTATGCCTTTGTAAAGAAACCTAACCATAAATGCAGAATAAAATCCAAGGCCGAAGTGACCGATCATCTGATCGTCTGTAGTTTTGTCCTTATATTTCTCCAGAAACTCTGTTGCACCGGAAAAAGCAATCTGAGTAATATATTCTTCTACTTCGCCTGCCGTCATACCGATACCGTTATCAATAAATTTCAGAGTTTTTGCCTCGGAATTGACGACAACCTGAATTGCCGGCTTATAATCATCGGGGAATGTATATTCTCCCATAACTTCCAGTTTCTTCAGTTTCGTAATGGCATCGCACCCATTGGAAACCATCTCACGGACAAAAATATCATGGTCTGAATATAGCCATTTCTTTATGATCGGGAATATATTTTCACTGTTGATTGATAAATTGCCATGTTTTGCAGGCATGTAAACCTCACTCCTTTTGTTTATTTCATTTTCTGCTATATATAGTAATACCCTTTTTTTGAAAAGTCAAGAAAAAATTAGCACTCATTTGAAATGAGTGCTAATAATTCAGATTCTGTTATTATTCTATTTTTATTTTTTCTTTGTGCGGTATACAAGAATACCTCCGATCACAGCCACCGCTGCAACCAGTATGACCACAAAGGACACAATCGGCGTGCTGTCTCCAGTTTTTACAGCATTTCTGCGGTTTGCTGCAGGTGTAAGATCAAGTCCCGGCGCCGTAACATTCGCTTTGGATATGCTGAAAGGAACCTGTTTGGTATCATACTGATCCGTATCTGTCCAGCTGCTTCCATTATACTGCTGAAGCCTGAAGTTTACTTTCAGGGTATAATCTCCACTCTGTGCAAGACCGAAAGTGGCTGTATAAGGAGAACCTGTCCATGTATTCGTGTTGATCACCTTCCAGTGAAGCGGCACATAACGTGTATCTCCCTTCCTCGGCGAAGTATTGTCCATTCCTGCTCCAATTGCAGTAAAGGAGATCCTGGACTGGGTAGTATAATTTCCGTTGTATTCAATGCCGGTGATCCTGTTATCGTCGGCGGAGGCTTTCCTGGGAGAGTATGCGTTCACACTGACCTGTACATAAGCGGCAAGTGTAAGATTATTATTATTGTCCACTCCGTCCGGGAGCGTGACAGCACCTCTGATACGGAAGTTCTGTGCCTCTACAGAAGAAGGATCATAGCTGCAGTTCTCAATATCCCATACAACTGATGCCTTCATATTCCCTCCTGCCGTTCTGATCACTACAGTAGAAGGAAGTTTTAAGGATTCTTTATTCTTTGGCGTTCCATTTGCCAGCCCTGTCACAGCAGAAGGATTGATGATCTCTGTAACTGTGACTGTCGCCTTAACAACCTGGAAGGACACCTGCAGGGCAGTCCCGGCATTGGCAGAAGCAATGCTGATCGTCTCCTGATAGCTGTTTACTCCCAGGCCGCTCTTCGGCCTTACCGTAAAGCTTACCGAATCACCCGGCTGAAGAGTCAGAGCCTGCGCATCTGCGCTGCTCACCTCAAAGTTGGTTCCTGACGGCTGCACAAGTGTTTCCGCCGTATTCCCGCTGTTTGTAACCGTGAACTGCTGCGCTTCGATCTCCCCGTACCCTTCTTTCACACTGGCGAAGTCCAGAGAAGCCGGTGAGACTGTCAGACTGTGCGAAGCGGCTTCCACAGTAAATCCGGCGCGGATCGGGATCTCAGTTCCCGAAACTTTATCCTGAACTGTAAAATACTCCTCGTATACGCCGGCCGGAAGACCTGTCTTCGGTCTTATGGTAAAGGAAACGGTCCCGCCGTCCCTGGCGATAATACTGTCGGAAAGGGAAACATCAAAGTACTGTGCCTCGTCTTTATCATTTACATAGTAAATAATCTCCGCGTCAGCTGTACCGCTGTTGGTCAGGATCACCGTCTGAGCTTCCGGAGTTTCCGTATATCCTTCCAGGGCTGTACCGAAATCTGTTCCTTCCCTGTCTGCCGCGATACTGCTGACTGCCGGTTCTTCTTCCTCAGTCACGATCTTCACCGGAACAGATACTGTATAACCTTTGCCATCTGTATCTGCAAAAATCACCGTATCGTCATATTCCTTTCCCGGTTCAAGTCCGGTCTCCACCGGAACGACTTGATATTCACAGGACGCGCCGGCCGTCAGTGTCACGGGATCTGAAGGAGTCACCGTCACTGTTCCTGCTGTAACAGATACCTGGATCGTGATATCTCCATCGCTGTTATTCGTTACCGTTACTTTTCGGGCTTCTCCGTTCTCAAAGGTGAGAGACTCCGTATCTGTCACCAGGGCCGCCGCTTCATCCTGAGGCGTATCCTGTTCCCCGCCGGTCTCTTCCTGGTCTTCCTGGGGCTGTTCCTGTATGTCCTCTGTAGTCTCAGCTTCCTCCACAGTCATCCTGGCGGCGTAGGAAACCTGCGCGCCTTCTTCACTGCTGTAGGTGATGACATCCTCATAGGTTCCCGGCTCCACGCCTGCCCGGGGAACAACCCAGAGAGATATGCTCTCTCCCGGTTCCAGCGGTTCTGTGATATCCTGTACCGCAAAATGTTCCGGACTGATTCCGCTGAAATGAAGAGTTCCCGTTCCCGTATTGGTCACTGTGACACATCTGCTCTCGACGCTGTCCTCGGCGCCGGAGATAACCGCACCGAAATCAACAGTACCGGAACCGTCGTCTGCCTCTGCTTCCGCCTGATAGGATAATTCCTGGTCATTGCCGTTCTCATCCGGTCCCGCTCCCTGCGCACTCTCTTCTGTAACGCCGGTCTGCGACTCTTCTGTCCATGTGCCGTCCTCGCTGGCAGCCGGAATAGTGCCAACAGCTTCCGAACCGGCCTCTTCTCCTTCACCGTATTCCGTATATTCTTCATATATTCCGGGATCCTCCGCCGGATACAGGATCTCCTGTCCGTTCTCCGTGCCGGTCTCTTCCCATGTATCATCCTCTGACGGAGTATCTTCCGGAACTTCCTGTACGGGTTCTTCCGTTACCGTACCGGTCTCCGTCTGACTGTCTGAAGATGCATCTGTCTCCTGTTCTGCAAGCAGGGCCGCTTCCTCCGCTGTTATCACTTTATCTGTGACCGCCTTGAGCGTTCCGGAAAATCCTTTGTCCTCCATACCGGAAATGGTCAGACTGATCTCTGCACCCAGATCCTCCTGCACAACAGTATAGGTTTTTTCTCTGCCCAGCTCCTCGGATTTCTCCGTCTCGCCGTCCATGTCTTCTGTTACACGGGCCCATACATAGCTTACGCTGTCCTCATCCAGGCCCTCCGGTTTTACTTCTGTAAAGTCAGCGCTCAGAGTACTGCCTACCGCTGCGGTTCCTTTAATCTTCAGTTTTCCGTCCAGAGCAGCGCCGCCCGCCGCAAAAACCGTCGAAGGAAGCAGCGACAGAATCATAAATACCGACATGAGCACTGCCGCAATCCTTTTTTCTCTCATAAGGCACCCTCCTTTTCTCATTTTCTTCTCTCTGTAATTATTATATCACGGAAGAAAATCCTTATGTAATTTCTGTTTTCCCGGGGCTTTATCCTTCCACTATCAGGTATCTTCCGGAAGAAAGCGGAAATACCTCCGCAGCTTCCTTCAGTTCCATATCAGACATACCGTCCACATCGGCTCCGGCTTCATCCAGATATCTGCGTACTTCTTTCAGGGAATTTACCTCCACTGCCATACATTCCTCCAGAAACTCTCCGGCTTCCTCCAAAGTGTCCGCCACCGGCTCGTCAAAAAGCTGCTTCTGTTTTTCCAGAAAAATCTTTACCGCTTCTTCACTGTACATCCTTCAGAACCTCCTCAATATTTCCGTCTGCTTTTATAAGCGCCTCCAGAAGAGGCTCGACCCTGTCTGCAGTATAGCCTGCCGCCTCTCTCACACCAGGCTTGGAATGCCTCATGGCAAATCCATAAGGCGTTGCCTTCAGCATCTCAATATCATTATATTCATCTCCGAACGCCATACACTCCTCCGGGCGGATCCCCAGCAGCTTCCCGTATTCTTCCAGCCCCCGTGCCTTATTGGTCCCGAAGGGAATAAAATCCACCCAGGCAAACCCGGAAGTAACTACTGTACAGCGTCTGCCGAACTGTTCCCTCCAGTAACGGATCGTATCCTCCTGCACCCCGTCCTTCTCATACACGGCTAGCTTCATACAGGGTTCTGTGATCTCGTCGAAGCTTTCGATCACTTTTGACTCTGTCTTTACCACCTCGGTCATAAGCTTCAGAAAATGTCGGGTTTTCGGCATAATATAGTAAAAATCCCGCGTTGCGCAGGAAAACTCCGCGTCCCCGGTTTTATAGATCGCCTCTGCGATCTCCCGCGCCAGACCGGATTCAAAACAGTCCTGATAGAGTATTTTTTCATTTCTGACTGCCATAGCGCCGTTTTCACAGATAAACCCCATGTCGTCCTTCACCGGCTCAAACAGCCGCCTCATGTTTGGATACTGGCGGCCGCTTGCCGCCACAAAAAGAATCCCTTTTTCTTTCAGTTTCCTGATCAGCGGAAAAAGTTCTTCCGGCAGGGTCTGCGCCCCGTTCAGAAGGAGCGTTCCGTCAAGATCGCTGGCCACTAATTTTATCATGTTACTACTCCTTATAAGTAAGCTTTTGATTTCAAGTCTTCTTTCGTACCTGCCGTCAGTCTCTTATGGACAGTTCCAGAAGTTCTTCCGGGCTATTTACCACAGTGTCCGCCCCGCTGCTTTCAAGCTCCTCCCGGTCACGGAATCCCCACAGCACGCCTACTGTGTACATCCCTGCGGCTTTTCCCGTAAGCATATCTGTTCGTGTGTCCCCCGCATACATACACTCCCCCGGACGAACGCCGAAAGTTTCCGCCGCTTTCAGAGGAGCGTCGGGAGCCGGTTTCCGTCGGATCCTGTCACTCTGCCCGATCACCAGGTCAAAAGAATCGCCAAACAGGCTTGCGATCACTTTCACAGCCGCCTCGTGCGGTTTATTTGAACAGACTGCCGTGTATATCCCTCTTTTTTTCATCTCCCGGAGCATTTCCGGAATTCCCGGATAGGGAACCACCTTATACAGGGGATCCTCGTCAAACCTCTCTCTGTATATTTTTCTCATCTCTTCATAATGTGTAAGATCTTTGTCACCGGCATCAATAAGGCAGCGCCTCACAAGCATATCCGCGCCCTCACCGCTGTAGTAGCGAAAATTATCCGCCGGCAAAGTCTCAAGCCCCAGTTCTGCCAGTATCCTGTTGGCCACGCTGGACATAGATTCCAGTGTATTTGCAAGAGTCCCGTCCAGATCAAAAACACATGCTCTGATCATTTTTTCATCCTCTCAGTATTATCCCAAGTTTCTTCGCTTCATAAAACAAACGTCCCACCGGAAGGCCGACAACATTCGTGTAGTCTCCCCGTATCCCTTTCAAATAGACCCCGAACCTCCCCTGGATCCCGTAACTTCCCGCTTTGTCCATAGGTTCGCCGCTTCTCACATATTCCCGGATCTCTGTTTCTTCCACCGGATAAAATGTCACGTCTGTCAGCTCCGCAAATGTATGCTCATGCCATATGCCGTTCCTGTATTCCAGAATGGTAACTCCTGTATAAACCTGATGTGTATTTCCCTGAAGCATAAGAAGCGTTCTGACTGCGTCCTCTTCATCTGAAGGCTTTCCCAGAATCCTGTCTCCGAAAGAAACTATCGTGTCAGCTCCCAGGATCACGGTTCCCTCCTCTGCGGGAAAGACCGCGGCCCTGGCTTTCTGTACAGAAAGCTCCTTTACCACATCTTCCGGAACAGAGGCCGATATGATCTCTTCCCCGTTTCCCGGCCGTACTTCATATTCAACCTCTGCCCTTTCCAGAAGTTCTTTTCTTCTTGGCGATGCAGATGCCAGTATGATTTTTTTCATAAAGCTCTATTCCTCCTGTCAGTATCCGTACAGCGGGTACACCTCACATGTGCCGGTACTATCCGTTCCAGTATACCCTGCCTCCGATAAATCTGCAACCATCATATTGTAAAATAAAAGATTCACCCTTTTCTTTTTGTCCGAAAAGTAGTACAATAAGATAAGAATTTCTGTAAAAACGGCCATCCGGCCTTAAAGGAAAGGAGCAGCATATATGTCAAAAATGAATAAATACTGGGGATTTGCTTTAGTAGGCGCAGCCGCAGCTGCCGCCGCAGGCGCAGTCGCTGCCATGGCTCTGAAAAGAAGACCGGCGGACAGCATCGGTTTTGATGATGATTTCGAGGATGATTTTGATTCTGACGAAGATTCCGAGGAAAAAAGCCCCGAAAATACCTCTGAAGATTTCGCATCTTGGGAAGAAGCGGAAGAAGCCGTAGAGAAAGCTATGGAAGTTTCGGAAGAAGGAGACAAAGAGGAGGCATCTGAAGAAGACGCCGCAGAGGAAGAAGATACCGACGAAACAGCGAAGACAGCTGACGCTGCAGACGCCGCAGAGGCACTCGCTGAAGACATGGAAGGAACTCCTGAAGAAGAAAACTAAACACCGGATTTCATAGGACCTGCGGATAGCCGCAGGTCCTTTTGTATGGCGGAAAATCTTCCCGACCGGCAAGTCATAATTTACGCCTTCGGAAGGCGGAACGAACTTTTCAGGGAAACGATCCTGTTAAATACAGGCGCGCCCTCTCTGGAATCATGGATATCGGCGCAGAAATATCCGTTTCTGACAAACTGGAAACTGTCGTATCCCTTCGCCTCCATCAGCGCCGGTTCCACATAGGCGGTAACTGTAGTGAGGGAATTGGGATTCACGTTAAGGGAGCCGTCCTCTTTATTGTAGACTCCTTTTTCCTCGTCCACGATGTTCTCATACAGGCGGACTGTCGCCTGACCTGCGTTAGTGGCCTCCACCCAGTGGATCGTGCCTTTTACCTTACGTCCGTCAGGGGCGTTCCCTCCCTTGGTCTCCGGATCATAGGTACAGTGCACTACCCTTACGGTGCCGTCGTCATCGGCTTCAAATCCCGTACAGGTCACAAAATAAGCATTCATAAGACGGACTTCCGTACCTAGGAAAAGTCTCTTATATTTCTTCGGAGGATCGATCATGAAATCCTCTCTCTCAATATACAGAGTACCGCTGAAAGGAATCTTTCTTGTTCCCAGCTCTTCATTCTCCATATTATTAGGAGCGTCCAGATATTCCACCTGGCCCTCCGGGTAATTGTCGATCACCAGCTTGATCGGATCCAGTACTGCCATCATACGGGGACGCTTCAGCTTCAGATCCTCGCGGATACAGTACTCCAGCATGGCGTAATCCACAGAGCTGTTGGCCTTGGATACGCCGCAGAGATCTACGAACATCTTGATGGACTCCGGAGTAAATCCTCTTCTTCTCAGCGCGGCAATGGACACCAGACGGGGATCGTCCCAGCCGTCCACGATTCCTTCTTCCACCAGCTTCTTAATATAACGCTTACCTGTAACCACATTGGTAAGATACAGCTTCGCGAACTCGATCTGTTTCGGCGGATGGGGATACTCCAGTTCTCTTACCACCCAGTCGTAAAGAGGTCTGTGATCTTCGAATTCCAGAGTACAGATGGAATGAGTGATTCCTTCGATAGCGTCCTCGATGGGATGCGCAAAATCATACATGGGATAAATACACCATTTGTCCCCTGTATTGTGATGCGTCATGTGAGCCACACGATAGATCACAGGGTCACGCATATTCATATTGGGAGAAGCCATATCGATCTTCGCGCGGAGCACTTTCTCCCCATCCTGATATTTTCCTTCTTTCATCTCTTCAAAAAGGCGGAGGTTCTCTTCCACGCTGCGGTCCCTGTAAGGGCTCTCCTTGCCCGGCTCGGTAAGAGTGCCGCGGTACTGACGGATCTCGTCCGCCGTCAGATCGCAGACATATGCTTTGCCCTTTTTGATCAGTTTTACCGCCGCCTCATACATCTGATCAAAATAGTCGGACGCAAAGAACAGGCGGTCTTCCCAGTCCGCTCCCAGCCAGCGGATATCCTCCAGGATGGAGTCGACAAACTCTGTCTTCTCCTTGGTGGGATTCGTGTCGTCGAAACGCATGTTGAATTTGCCGTTATATTCCTTTGCAAGCCCGTAGTTCAGAAGTATGGACTTTGCGTGTCCGATATGGAGATAGCCGTTGGGTTCCGGCGGAAAACGTGTATGCACGGTATCGTAAACACCCTCGGCCAGGTCTTTGTCAATAATATTCTCAATAAAATTCTTGGAAACGGTTTCGTTCTCCATCTCTTTCCCTCCTGCATTATTCTGAAAAAAGCCCTTGATAAATCAAGGGCTTTCTTAAGCTGATGACGGGAATTGAACCCGTGACCTCCGCCTTACCAAGGCGACGCTCTACCGACTGAGCCACATCAGCACTTTATGAACCGCGGCAATTCTCTGCCGCTCACAGTTGATTATACTATCAGATATTGAAGCTGTTGTCAACTGTTTTTTATATTTTTTTCAGCCCCCGCAAAAAGCTCTCCTGCAGATGCTTTATATCTGCCGCCCATCTGTACATAACCGGATTTTTCCACGTATTCTCTGCAGCGCGTTATCAATGGATTTCGGACTTTTCCCCATCAGTTCCGCAATTTTCACATACCCGCAGCCCTGAAGATAATAGGTCAGGACCTTATTTTCCATAGGGCTTAAGGTGTCGCGTATCTTTTTTTCCAGAGCGCTGGTCCTCTCTCTGTCAATGATCACTGCTTCCGGATTTTCCGACCACTGGCTTTCCAGACTTCCCGCCTCTTCTTCACTGCTCAGCGATATATATGAATTCAGAGGCATATGCTTCTTCCTGTTATAACTCTGGATCGCATTATACATCTGCCTGTCAATACACAGACCGGCAAAAGTCCTGAAAGAAGTTTCTTTTTCCGGACGATAATCCTTGACCGCTTTGAAAAGCCCGATCATCCCTTCCTGAATAAGATCGTCTGTCTCGCCTCCCATCAGGTACATGGCGCGGGCTTTTCTGCGCACAAATTCTTTATATTTTTCCATCAGATAATCCGAAATCTCCTCTTCTCCTGCATGAAGTCTCCGGATCAGTTCTTCATCACTGCACTGGTCGTAACCGTTCATTCTGCCTCCGCTTCGCGTTCTGACTTTTGTTATTTCTTCTTAGCCATCTGCTGCCGTACGATCTCAAACGCCAGAACACCGGCGGCTACCGACGCGTTCAGGGAATCGATGTCGCCCCGCATCGGAATCGAAGCTGTGAAATCGCATGCTTCCTTTACAAGACGGCTGACTCCTTCTCCTTCATTCCCGATCACAAGCCCTATGGGACCTGTAAGATCCAGATCATACATGGTCTGACCGTCCATATCCGCGCAGACAAACCAGATTCCTTTCTCCTTCAGGTCTTCCATAGTGCGGACCAGATTCGTCACTCTGGCTACGGGAGTGTAGTTAAGCGCGCCGGCGGAAGTCTTTGCCACCACGGAAGTAAGGCCTGCCGAATGCCTTTTGGGAATGATCACCCCATGGGCTCCCGCAAGGTTGGCGGTACGTATGACAGCCCCCAGATTGTGAGGATCCTCCACATTATCCAGAAGGATCAGGAATGGAGCTTCGCCTTTTTTTTCTGCCCTCGCCATAATTTCTTCTACCGTAGAATATTCATATGCCGCCACCTGAGCGATCACGCCCTGATGGGATTTTGTTTCACTGAGCTGGTCAAGACGTTCTTTTGGAACAAAATTGATTATGGTATCCTTTTTGCGCGCTTCTCTGATGATCGTGCGCACAGGACCGTCCTGACATCCGTCCAGCACAAATAATTTGTCCACACATCTTCCTGAACGGAAGGCTTCCAGCACCGCGTTGCGGCCTTCTATCATATCGCTCATACCGTCTCCTCTCCGATTCCCATACGGATCAGCGTAAGCATCCGTGTGTATTCTTCTTTCAGATACAGATATCCCATCAGCGCCTCGAATCCTGTGGCTCTCCGGTAGTCCGCCATGGTGGCGTGCTTCGCCATCGTAGGCGAATGGGCGTTACGGCCTCTCCGGTATATATCATGTTCTTCCTGAGTGAGGTGTCCCTCAATCTTCTCCATGATGGCGGACTGGGCCGATGCCTTCACAAGGCTGCTGGCCTTCCTGTGGATACGGTTCACCGGGCAGTTTCCCTTCTTCACAAGAATCGTCCGGATTACAAGCTCATAAACGCCGTCCCCTATATAGGCGAGTGTCAGCGGCGAATAACTGCGGATATCCGGATCCTTCAGGCCGAACAGCTCTCTCAGCTCGCTCATACGCGTTTCCATTTCACACCTTCACGGGTATCCTTGAGTTCGATCCCCATATCCAGAAGCTTCGCGCGGATCTCGTCCGCCTTGGCGAAATCTTTTGCTTTCCGGGCAGCCTGACGCTCTTCGATCAGGGCTTCGATATCTTCGTCCAGAACTTCTTCTTTTTTCAGGACGATCAGTCCTAAAACGTCGCAGAGTCTGACGAGGATATCCAGAAGATATCCCGCAAAAGCGCCTGTACTCTCTTCGTTTACTTTCGTGTTGGCAAATTTCACCAGCTCAAACACAGCCGCAAGAGCGTCTGCCGTGTTGAAATCATCATCCATCGCCTCTTCAAATTTAACGGCAAATCCGTCTGCCGTGGAAAGAAGTTCTTTCTCTGTGGAAGTCATTTCTCTCTGATCCGCATCCCGGCGGTCTTTCAGACGTCCGGCAGCCTCCACGATACGCTCCAGGGCATTCTTTGAGGATTCCATAAGCTCCGCGCTGAAATTCAGAGGACTCCTGTAATGAGCGTTCAGCATAAAGAAACGCAGCACCTGAAGGTCATACTGCTTTGCAATCTCTCTGACCGTACGGAAATTTCCCAGAGATTTTGACATTTTCCGGTTATCGATATTCAGAAATCCATTGTGCATCCAGTACCGGGCAAAAATCTTTCCGTTGCAGCATTCGCTCTGGGCAATCTCGTTCTCATGATGAGGAAAGATGAGATCCTCGCCCCCGGCGTGGATATCGATCTCCTCACCCAGATATTTCTTTGACATTACAGAACATTCAATATGCCATCCCGGACGGCCGTCGCACCAGGGTGATTTCCAGTATGGCTCTCCTTCTTTCTTTGGTTTCCAGAGAACGAAATCCAGCGGATCCTCCTTCTGCTCCTCTCCTGACACCTGCAGGGAACGGAATCCTGACTGAAGATCGTCCAGGTTTTTGTGGGAAAGCTTGCCATATTCTTTAAACTTCTTCACACGGAAATATACCGTGCCGTCGGAAACCGCATAGGCATATCCCTTGTCGATCAGACTGCCGATCATCTCGATCATACCATCGATCTCCTGCGTCGCCAGAGGATGGGTCGTGGCAGGCTTCACGTTCATGCCCGCCATATCTTTTTTGCATTCTTCGATATAACGGGTGGAAATTTCTTCCGCGGTCACGCCCTCTTCAATGGCTTTTTTGATGATCTTGTCATCCACATCTGTAAAATTAGAAACAAAATTCACTTCATAGCCTTTATATTCCATATAACGGCGCACAGTATCGAAAATGATCATCGGCCGTGCGTTTCCGATATGGATCAGATTATATACAGTCGGACCGCAGACATACATTTTAACTTTGCCCTCTTCCAGAGGAACAAATTCTTCCTTTCTGCGGGTCATTGTATTAAATATTTTCATGATTCTGTCCTTTCCGGTGTTTTTCTGTATTTATGCCTCTTCCAGAAGGCATACCGCCTGAGAGGCGATTCCTTCTTCCCTTCCTGTAAATCCCAGTTTTTCTTCTGTAGTGGCTTTGATATTTACCCTGTCCGCGGAGATTCCCAGAGCCTGCGCGATATTCTGCCGCATCTTCGGAATATAAGGCGCCATTTTAGGTTTCTGCGCAATGATCACCGCATCGATATTTCCCACAGAGAATCCCTGTTTTTTCAGAAGGCCTGCCACATGGTCGAGCAGCCGGAGGCTGGATATTCCCTTATATGCCGGATCTGTATCCGGAAAATGCTGTCCGATATCTCCAAGAGCCGCCGCTCCCAGAAGCGCGTCCATCACTGCATGGATCAGAACATCCGCGTCAGAATGTCCCAGCAGTCCCTTTTCCCAGGGGATTTTCTCCCCGCCGAGAATCAGGTCTCTTCCCAGCGTCAGTCTGTGTACGTCATATCCCAGTCCGACTCTCATCATACTTCTCCTTTCATGCGCAGCATCTTGCTGACTCTCAGAAAACTCAGGCGTCTGCGCACATAGGGCGCCAGTCTCAGACTTACGGGCACGATCTCCTCCGTAAGACCAATATCGCAGACATCTTTTCTGCACCCTGCTTTCTTCATGGCATGACGCAGTTCCTTCTCTTCCGGCAGACAGTCTATGATATCTGCAATTTCATCAAGACTGTCCTGAAGTCTCGCAGGACTCACTTCCAGAAGAAGCTCAGGTTCATTTTCTTTCCGGATTCCTTCCAGAAGCCCTTTCTTTCCGAAAGTTTCCTCAAGCAGAGCCGAATCTCTGTCCTCATAGGGAACTGCCCTTAATTCCCTGTTCCGGATACTTTCGGCAATTCTTTTGTACTCTTTAAGAACCAGAAGGGTTCCCACGGAAACCTTCTCTCCATGAAGAGCATCCAGTTTTTCATTGATCACTTCCATCTCCCACAGATGAGACAGATGATGTTCCGCGCAGGAGGCCGGGCGGGAATTTCCCACCATCTGCATTGCCAGTCCGGAAAGGATCAGCGCGTACATCAGTTCCTCGCATCCGTCTCCCTCTCCCTGGGCGATCTCACGCAGACTGGAAACAACCGTCCGCAGCGCTTTCTCTTCCAGTTCCACGATCCTGTCGCAAATATATTCTCCTGTGAGAAGATGCGCGATCTTCCAGTCTGCCAGGCAGATGTATTTTCCCAACAGATCGGAGACTCCGGAAGCCGTCAGACGCGCGGGAGCGTCCGCAAAAATCCTGGTATCGGCAAAAACCGCCACTGGCGGAACTGCAGGAACCGTTTTCTTGAGTCCTTTCCATGTCATTGCCGCTACATTTGATACGAATCCGTCTACACTTGCAGCCGTAGGCACAGACACAAAGGGAACTTTATACTGAAAGGCTATGTAACGGCTGATATCATGTATCGTACCGCTGCCCACCGCCAGGATCAGATCAATATCCTCTTCCATATAGTTCTCAACGATCTGCACGGCATGTTCATCCGCATGAAGTCCCTCGGCATCCAGTGTAAGGACCTGGCACCGGTCATAAATATCTTCCATAACTTCTTCCGTAGCCTTCATTGTATTGGTATCACAGATCAGAAGCGGAGAGATATGCTGTTTCAGGAAGCCGTCGCACATAGCCTCCTCCAGTCTGTCCACAGCGCCTTCTTCTATTATGATCTCCTGCACGTCCACATGGTGTTCTTTCCCGCACCTGCAAGGTCGGCCAAAATCATCCGTATCCACTCGCATATATATTATCCTCCTGTTTTGTGGCATCATACTATTATAGTGTGGTATTATACATGATTTTCACATAAAAAGCAACGGCGCAAAAAACCTCCAGACATTTCGCCTGAAGGTTTTCTGATCCGGACGGTAATTCCGTACGCCGGTTATTTATTTTTCGATGGAAGCGATCATTTCCACTTCGCAGAGTACATTTTTCGGAAGAGTTTTTACCGCAACACAGGAGCGCGCCGGTTTATTTACGAAATATTTCGCATAAATTTCATTAAAAGCTCCAAAATCACCCATATCGGCAAGAAAACAGGTGGTTTTTACCGCGTTTCCCAGATTCGTACCGGCCTCTGCGGCAACAGCTTCCAGATTCTTCATCACCTGTTCAGCCTGGGCCTCAATGGTATCTCCCGCAATCTCTCCTGTAGCAGGATCTACCGGAATCTGGCCGGAAGTAAACAAAACATCATTTAAGATCATTGCCTGAGAATACGGTCCGATCGCTGCCGGAGCCTTGTCTGTATATACTACTTTCATAGTGGATCCCCTTTCGTAAAAATATTTGTATTTATTCTATATCAAAAAATAATAAGGGTCAAGCAAATTCTTTGGTTATAAATTAAGGTAATTGTATACTACTCCCGATATTTTCCTGATGTTTTCAACCGCCTGATCTGCGCTTTTAAATCCTTCTGACATCACACACAGAATATATGTGTTTTTCGGCCCGTACACAATAGCCATATCATGCTGATCCGTATCTGTTTCTCCCGTCTTATTTGCCACAGTAACATCTGCAGCGATTCCTGACGGGATCTTGGTTGTATTTTTCTGATTCAGCAGAAGCTCCAGCATATCTTCCGAAGCTGCAGCGCTGACACATTCGCCTTTATATATGCGTTCCAGGAGCAGTCCGCAGTCTTCTGCCGTAGTAGTATTATGTTTTCCAAGACTCAGCACCGGCGATCTGGACGGATGGAGCGTACTCTGATAGGAAGTATCGTCATACCCTTCTTTTTCAAGATATTCATTCACACTCTCCGCGCCTTTCAGGAAATCACTCTTTTCATCCTGAAGCCTTCCTAGCTCATTGCAGGATTCGTTGTCACTGACAGTGATCATATTCCAGAGAAGATCATATACTTTTTCCTGAACAGCCGGACTGTCCGGTTCTGCTTTCATCTTTTCCGCCTGATTTTCCAAAACCAGATCCATATCCTCATAAGTCTTCGCCATCACAAATGCTTTGATCAGACTGGCAGAATACATCGGTTTATTATTGATGCTGATCACTTCATCTGTATCCAGGTTTTTAACATATACACTCCACTCACCGTCATAGGAAGACAGCATAGATTCCAGCTGCGGTTCAAGAGTATCCATTCCCAGATTTTCCAGATCCGAAACTTTTCCTGTTTCATCCACAGGAAATCCTTCTTCGGTCACTCCTGCCTCCTGTACCAGCGCGCCGTTTTCTCCCCCGAAATAATATGTTCCGAAAAAATGCCGGCCATTAGATGTCATTTCCAGTTCGTGCAGGCCCGGTTCCGTCGTCATCCGTCCGTTTTCATCAAAAAAATAATATCCGTCATAGACGGTTTTATCCACTGTAAGACTATCGATATATCTCACCTGCGGCGCGGCCGTCAGTTTTCCAAGACTGTTTACCATATAGAGTCCGTCGAAATCCTGATCTTTACAGACTGCCCCCTTTATCTGCACCACATGGGGCGATTCCGCCCGGAATCTGCCGCTGTCATCATGGTAATAAAATCCGTTCAGCACAGTTCCGTCAATTTCCATATGATCAAAATAGTGGACTTCTGCAGTATCACACCGGGTACCGTCTCCGTTCAGACAGAAAAATCCCTCGCTTTTCAAAAGATATCTGTCTGTGCCGTCTCCAATCGGACGGATCTGCGCTTCTTCTGTGGCAGAAAGCATCTGTTCTTGTTCCGGCGCAGCCGCGGCAACAGGAACAGCGGCCGCCAGAAAACTCAGAATACCGGCAATCAGGACGTTCTGACGGCGGCAGTTCTTTCCAGCTTTCATAGGTTGTTCCTCTCCTCTTTTTCTAAAGAATCCCAGAATTCTTTCAGATATTTTTCTACAGTATTCAGTCGGCAAGATCTCACATCCGACCATTCCGCGGGAAACAGATTTCTGTATTCCGTAGTCATAAAACGGTCGTCCATAAGAAGGATCACGCCTGTATCTTCTCTGGTCCGGATTACTCTTCCCGCCGCCTGAAGAACCTTGTTCATTCCCGGATAACGGTAAGCATAATCAAAACCGCCTCTGTTCCTTTGGTCATAATATTCCCGAAGTATCTCCCGTTCCGCGCTCACCTGCGGAAGTCCGGTTCCTACAACAGCGGCGCCGATCAGGCGCTTCCCTGTCAGATCGATCCCTTCGGAAAAAATCCCTCCCATAATACAGAATCCCAGCAGAGATGTCTCCGGATCCTCCGTGAATTCCTCCAGAAATTCTTCTCTCTCCTTTTCGTTCATAGACGGGTTCTGGCAGATACAACGCACCCAGCTTACGGAAAATTCTTCCTCGTAGATCCGGAAGACATCTTCCATAAGACGGTAAGACGGAAAAAAGGCGATATAATTCCCCTTCTTCTGCCAGACCATACGGGCAAGATATTCCGCTATCCGTCTGTATTCCTCATACCCTCTTCTGGCATACCTGCTGCTGACGTCCGTGCAGAAAAGAATACATCTGTTTTTTTCCTCAAACGGAGATTTTACGTAGATACCATAATCCTCTTCCCTGGTACTGAGAAGGCTTCTGTAATATGTCATGGGGATCAGTGTCGCGGAGAAAAACACCGCGCTCCGCCCTTTATCAAGATAACCCTGAAGATTTCCCGCCGGATTCACACAACTGAGCTTCACCCGAAAATCTCCGTCCTCTTCTGAAGCGCCGTAGATCACATAATTATCATCCAGAAGATCCGATATATTCAGGAAATCTCTTACCATAAAATAAAAATCCCTGATCTCATCCGGAAAGTCTCCGTTTTCCGGTTCTTCCAGCATCCTGTCCATCTCCCCCTGTGCCTGAAGAAGCTCCAGCGGAAGATTCCCCGGACTTTCCAGTGTCTGATAGTCTCCGCACTCTCTGCTCAACTGGAGCAGACTGCGGCTGACCTTCCCAAGAAGCCGGTACAGTTTCGGGCTTCTGTTCCTGACCAGCCGTCTGGTTTCCATCACGGCTTTGCGTGAAAGGGCCGCGCTGTACATCTCCCGCCCTCTTTCCACGAGATTATGGGCTTCGTCGATCAGAAAAATATAATCTCCCGACACATTTTCCCCGAAAAAGCGTTTAAGATGGACATTGGGATCAAACACATAATTATAATCGCAGATCACTCCGTCCACCCATACGGCCAGATCCAGGCACATCTCAAAGGGACACACCTGCCATTTTTCCGCCTGTTCCAGGATCGACTCTCTGGTAAAGCTCTGGCCGGAAGTCCACAGTTCATAAACAGCGTCGTTCACTCTGTCGAAATGCCCTTTCGCGCGGGGGCATTTTTCCGGCGTACATTCCGGTTTTTCGCAGATACAGAGTTTTTCTTTTGCAGTGATCGTCACCGACTGGAACATAAGCCCCCGGGACCGGAGAATGTCAAAAGCGTCCTGTGCCACGGTCCTGGTGATCGTCTTGGCCGTCAGATAGAAAACCGTATCCCCCATTCCCTGCCCTGCGGCGCGCACAGCCGGGAACACAGCGGACATGGTTTTTCCCACCCCGGTAGGCGCCTGGATAAAAATCTGGCGTCTGGAGGAAACCGCATGATAGATGGAGGAGACCATCTCCCGCTGGCCCTTCCGGTAGGCAAAAGGGAATTCCAGGTTTTCCATGGAAGCGTTTCTCTGGAGTTTCCAGGACAGCCGGTAAGATACCCATTTATGGTATTCATCAAGGAGTTTCTGATACCAGAGCTCCAGTTCCCCTGCGTCATACTTCTCTCTGAAACGGCGTATCTCCTCCGTATCAAGATTGGCGTAGGTCATCTGTATACTGATATGCTCAAGACTGTTCTGTTTCGCGTAGATCCATGCGTAACACATTGCCTGGGCGCGGTGGACCTCCACAGGCGCCTCCAGGGTATTCACATCTCTGTAAATCCCCTTGATCTCATCGATACAGGCTTCGTCCTCCCCGGTGATGATCCCGTCGGCACGGCCTTCCACCCGGATGATCAGATCCTCATATTCTGTATCCATTTTCAGCGGAACCTCCGCCTGATATCCGCCTTTCATCTGACGCTGTATTTTTCGGTGGAGACGGCTTCCTTTCTGCATAGCTTCTTTATCGGCGGTTCCCTTTCCGCTGTCCAGATCCCCGCTTCTGAGAATAAACTCCACCAGATTTCTGACAGAAATACGGATTATCTCTTTCTCCATCTGCCTTACGGGCCGCCTCCTCTCTGTAACGCTATAAAAAGCGTATACCCGCCATATGGGAATATACGCCTTGAGATTCAGATATCGCTTATCATCCTACAGCAAATTTCGCAATGACTGCGTTAAATCCTGGATTTTCCCCGTAGTACTTCACTGTAAGTTCTCTCGTCAGATCCATACTGAGAATCCCCAGAATGGATTTCGCGTCGATGATAATCCTGTTGTAAAAAATATCTATATCAAAATCACACTTATTTGCCGCGTTTACAAACTCTTTTACATCCTCTGCCGCATTTAACCTGATCTGATGCTCTGCCATAATTTCGTCCTCCCGATTACAAGAATGTTCAGATTTTGTTCTATGCGTATTTTGTCATTCCGCTTCCGGTTTGTCAACAGAGTTAAATTTTTCTTCACATTTTTCAACGGATTATATAAATATCCCTTTATATTTTCATTTTTTTCTGTACATTAAGCCAAGAAAAAACGGCACATTTTAACAACAAAAAAAACAGGCCGGAACACACCTTTCATGTATTCCGGCCGCATATTTTTACAGCTGAGTCATTACAAAAATATCATAAATCGCTTTCACTGCGGTTTCAAAATCCCGGTTCTCCACTCCGATGATGATATTCAGCTCGCTGGATCCCTGATCGATCATCTTCACGTTCACGTGGGCGTGGGCCAGCGCTGAGAATACACGTCCCGCTGTTCCCCGCTGGGATTTCATTCCCCTTCCCACAACGGCGATCAGCGCCAGGTCCGATTCCATCTCAATGAAATCCGGATTGACCGCGCGGTGGATACCTGCGATCACCTGCTGCTCTTTTTCCTCGAACTCATCCTGATGCACATACACCGTCATGGTGTCGATACCGGAGGGAACGTGTTCAAAATTAATACCCTGCTCCTCAAACACCTGAAGGACCTTACGGCCGAATCCGATCTCGCTGTTCATCATGGATTTCTCGATATTGATGGAACAGAAGCCCTTCTTGCCCGCGATACCGGTGATCACATATCTGGGCTTGCGGCAGGTGCTTTCCACGATAAGCGTTCCTTTGTCCTCCGGACGGTTGGTATTCCTGATATTGATGGGAATGCCTTCCTTCTGTACCGGGAAGATAGCGTCTTCATGGAGTACGGTGGCTCCCATATAGGAAAGCTCACGAAGTTCCCTGTATGTGATCGTCTCGATCACTGCCGGATCGTCCACGATCCTGGGATCTGTCACAAGGAAACCGGAAACGTCCGTCCAGTTCTCATAGAGATCTGCGTGAACCGCCTTCGCAACAAGTGAACCGGTAATATCAGAACCGCCTCTGGAGAAGGTCTTCACCATACCGTCCTCCATAGCTCCGTAGAATCCCGGGATCACTGCACGCTCGCATTTTGCGAGACGTTTCGCGAGAAGGCTGTCTGTCTTATCCGCGTCAAAATTTCCGTTTTTATCAAACCGGATCACGGAAGCTGCGTCAATAAACTCAAATCCAAGATAAGCCGCCATGATCTTTCCGTTCAGGAATTCTCCTCTGGACGCGGCGTAATCGGTTCCCGCCTGAGCCTTAAAGTCTTTCTCGATCTGCTGAAACTCCTCTTCCAGAGAAAGGGGAAGTTCCAGTCCACGGATGATCTCGTAATATCTGTCACTGATCTCTTTCAGTTCCCTGCTGAAATCTTCTCCCACAGCCGCTTTATTATAGCAGGCATACAGAAGATCCGTCACTTTGGTATCCTCGGGAAATCTTTTTCCCGGCGCAGACGGCACCACATAACGTCTGCTCTCCTCGCTGCGGATGATCTCTCCAACCTTCCGGAATTGATCGGAATTAGCAAGAGAACTGCCGCCGAATTTCACAACTTTTTTCATAATAATGTTCTCACCCTTCTGTTTTTCTCATTACCGATAAAAATCTGTTTTCTATTTTATTGAAAAACAGAGGATTTTGCAAGTATTTCTTTCTCTCACATAAAGAAAAGCAATATCTTATTTCATTATGAGCAGTACTCCCGGAGAACATTCTGCAGAGCGGACGCGCTGCTGGAATGACATCTGCACACAGGAATGGATTTCCTTTTCGCCTCGTCCACAGCGCAGTTTACCATTTTGTGGGAAACCGTATTGGTAAACAGGATCAGAAGATCCGGATCCCCGATCTTCTTTTTCATCGCGCCTTTTTCTTTCGCAAATACTTTTGCCTTACACCCGAAACATTTACAGATATCTTCATACTGACAAACCATCCGCTCATTTCCACCTACGATCACAACGCTCATATATCCGCCTCCTTTTGTTAAATCAAGCTAACTTACATCGTAAAATTTTAGTTAGCTATTGCTAACTATTTGTTGTAATCCTACCATGTACCGCTCCATTTGTCAAACTTTTTCTCTTATTTTTTCTCTTCCATTTTACGGAAGATCCTCTCTGTTTTCTTTCTGCTCTCTTTGATCCCCGGACACCCCGCAGACAATGAGCACAT
Organism: Candidatus Blautia excrementigallinarum; assembly: GCA_019119235.1. Taxonomy (GTDB): domain Bacteria; phylum Bacillota; class Clostridia; order Lachnospirales; family Lachnospiraceae; genus Blautia_A; species Blautia_A excrementigallinarum. Next base: position 20,462 of record DWXL01000018.1, read on the forward strand.
TCCCTTCCACCCGGAAATGTACGTCCATCCCTCCGTAAGCCAGTCCATATACCCGTTCCGGATCCGCCTGATATCCCGGCCGCGGATCATTTGACAAAACTTCTGTGAGAGGCTCTCTTTTTTCTTCCGGAACCAGTGAAAGCCAATCGTCCGGAAATACCACCTTCAGTCTGTGATCCCTGATCTGTTCCGTAAACCCGCCGGAAGCTTCCGGATGACTGTCTGTAGGAATATACGGTTTTATGTCAAAGATCGGCGTTCCATCCATCAGATCGGCTCCTGAAACATGAAGAACAGGGCCAAGCTCCCGATGGAATTCCACACTCTCCAGGCGCACAGAAGAAAGGCCCAGGCTGTTGGGCCGGAACGGCGACCTGGTGGCAAAAACACCTTTCCGCACATTTCCTCCCAGCCTGGGCGGTCTTACAGTAGGCGACCATGTGTCACGCACGTTCTCAGAGAACTGCCAGATCAACCATATATGGGTATATTCTTCAAGTCCGCGGAAAGCTTCCGCCACACGGTACTCCGGTTCAAATACGATCACCGCTTTCTGACGGTTCAGCCTTCCGCTCTGGTGCGGAATCCCGAACTTCTCCGTAAAGTCGTTGTGGATTCTTGCGATCACTTTCAGTTCCGCTCTGTTATTCTGCGTTTTCATCATCCATATCCCCGAAAATACTGTCATAGTCAAAGGAAAGATAATAGTCTTCCATGGCTTGGATCTTCTCCACGTAATTATCTTCTGTGAGAAGACCTTCCTCCTCATAGATCCAGTCAATGATCATATCGCTGATTTCTGATCCGTAATGTGTCGGATCCATATAATTATCAAGATTCTGTGCGATATCATAATGATCGGTAAAAGAATACAGTTTAACATTATCATATGGAAGAAGAAGCTCCGCCTGGAGTTTTTCCGCCTCAAAGTAACGGATCAGATCTCCGCTGCGTTCTGCGTCATCCCAAAAAGCCACGCTGTAGAGCGGCGTATAAAAAATAAAAGTCGTATCCGGATTTTCCTCTACTGTCCGAATGACATTTTCCGTAACATTATCGATCACCGTCTGCCTGTCCGCATCTGTAAACGCCTTCTGCCCAGATACCGCCTCTTCTTTTCTCTCATAGCTTTCCATTACATGTTCTTTTCCCACAGGATGCTCCCATTCCCAGAAGCTGTAATCGTCCATGGAAGTAGTCTCTTTGCCCAGCATATTATATCTTATTACCGGCAATGTGCTGTCCAGAAAGATTTCTTTATTGAGGACATAGTTTACATCATTAAAAATATTATCGTCATAGAGATAGTCCGGATACTCGTCATAGTTACGCACTTCACCTGCCTGAAAAACTTTATTGTAGTCCAGACACCGGAATATATATTTCGTGTCGGGATTTTCCCTGAGAACTTTACGCGCCTCCTGATCGATGGCATAATAGGTCTCCGCCGTATAGGTGACTTTAATGGATTTTGTCCCGAACAGCCTGTCAAACTGCGACGCCTTAAAATTCTGCATCATGGATGTTCCCACAATTGCCGCGTCGTAATCATATGTCTTTATAATTCCGTCATTGAGATATCGTTCCATCCCGTCTTCCAGCGGGTACTCCACTCCTTCCAGAGGTTTGTGGTAATGGAAAAACGGGTCCAGCACAACGGTGGCTCCTGCTGCAAGCACCAGCACTGCTGCGGTCCCTCCCACAACAACTTGTACAAATCTGCGGTTGTTCATATTTGTTTTTTTCCCTCCTAGAAGTTAAAGTACAAAAATTCTGACACGCCCGAAAGCGACATGATTCCCCATACAAGATAAAAGATGGATACAAAAGCCCTTCTCACCGTAGGCCTGAAATCCAGTTCCTGATTGTTCCTGAACGCAAGGCAGATGACAAGCGCCGCCGTCATCAGAATCAAGGCGTCAAATCCCCTAATAGAAGAAGCAATTTCTCTCAGCCCGGGTATCTTCTCATATATGAAAGCAAATTCCGTCAGTTTAAACTGAACCAGCATAGAAGCCCTGATATTCAGATTCTGGAATCCCAGGATCCGTTTCAGTACAGTCCAGGCCTGAGAGATGGAATCTGCCCGGAAAAAGATCCAGGTCACATTGACAAATGCGAACGTAAACATCCATCTGAGGACTATATGAAGAGAATTCCACTGTTTTTTGAACAACCTTGTGAGCGCATTGGCCACACCATGAAGGAATCCCCAGAATATAAAGGTCCAGTTTGCGCCGTGCCACAGTCCGCTGACAAGGAATACGATGATAATATTCAAATAAGTCCTGACAGTTCCTTTTCTGCTTCCACCCAGCGGAAAATACACATATGTTCTCAGGAAACGTGTCAAAGTCAGATGCCAGCGATCCCAGAAGTCCACAACAGACAGAGCCTTATACGGCGAATTAAAGTTCATGGGGATCTTGATATTAAACATATATCCCAGTCCGGTAGCCATGTCACAGTAACCGCTGAAATCAAAGTAGATCTGAAATGCATAGGCAAGCATCATCACAATACCTTCCATGGATGTGATCCCGGCGGCAACGTTGCCGTATCCCCAGGTCACTGCCTTGCTCAGAGTATCCGCAATGATCACTTTTTTTACAAGACCTGCGGAAAACACATAGATTCCGTGGGCCATGTTTCTGGATTTCATCTTCCAGTTTTTGGGATCCGCAAACTGAGGCAGCACTTCGTTATGAAGTACAATGGGACCTGCCACAAGCTGCGGGAAAAAGGTTACGAACAGCGAATAGTCAAGAATATTGTATTCTCTCGTCTGCCCCCTGTAGGAATCGATCACATAGGATACCTGCTGGAATGTAAAGAAGCTGATGCCCAGCGGAAGAACAATATGACGAAGATGGAAATCTGTGGAAAACGCCTTATTAAGATTGTCTACAAAGAAATCATAATACTTGTAATAGAAGATCAGTCCCAGATTAAAGATCAGTCCCACAGCCAGAAGCAGTTTCTTTATCAGCCTTATCTTCTCTTCCGGCAGTTCCCATTTCCTCTGGAAGAGCTGGGAAAGAATATAGTTCACACAGATACTGCTGCCCATGATCCACAGATAACTGGGATTAAAATAGCCGTAAAACCAGAAGGACATCAGCACCAGCTCCAGTTTTGCCAGCAAGTGAAATCCTGCTTTATGAAGCCCGAAGTATCCCAGCAGTGTCACAGGCAGAAAAAACAGAATAAAAATATACGAGTTAAAAAGCATTTTTTCAATTCCCCTTAT
>DWXL01000165.1 GCA_019119235.1 Candidatus Blautia excrementigallinarum
CGCAAAGAGATCAAGGATCTTCTCAGCTATATGAAGACTGTTGACAACGCCGCGGACGATCTGGCGGTAAAGAGGATCCTGAACGTTCCCAAAAGAGGGATCGGAGCCACTACCATCACCAGAGTGCAGGATTACGCGGACAGCATGCAGATGAGCTTTTATGAGGCTCTGCAAAACGTCAGGGAGATCCCATCCATCGGCAGGGCCGCGTCGAAGATAGAAGGCTTCGTATCTTTTATCCAGTCTCTCAAGAGCAAGGCCCAGGCTTATACTGTGGAGGAAATCCTGGAGGAGATCATCGACCTTACCGGATATGTGGATGAACTGAAGGCGGAGGATACGGAAGAATCCAGAGCAAGGATCGAGAATATCGATGAGCTCATCTCCAAGACCGTGTCCTATCAGAACTTAAGATCCGCAGAGGGAGGAGAGGCCTCGCTCTCCGGATTTCTGGAGGAGATCGCGCTGATCGCGGATATCGATACGGTGGATCCAGGGCAGGATTACGTGCTCCTGATGACGCTGCACAGCGCCAAGGGACTGGAATTTCCCAACGTGTACCTCGCCGGTATGGAGGACGGCATTTTTCCCGGAAGCATGAGCGTGTTTTCGGCAGATCCCTCTGATATGGAGGAGGAGCGAAGGCTCTGTTATGTGGGGATCACAAGGGCGATGAAAGAACTTACCCTTACCAGCGCCCGTCAGAGAATGATCCGCGGCGAGACCCAGTACAACCGTGTTTCCAGATTTGTGAGAGAGATTCCCAGAGAACTGGTGGAGCTGGGCGAGACCATTCAGGATAAAAAACCGAAGATCCCGGAGACGTCGTCTGCCAAAAGCGGTTACGCCCAGATGCGGATGGCTTTTCAGGCAAACGCCTTTCAGCCCCAGAATTTCAAAGTGACGAAAGCGGATTCTCTGGATTACGGCGTGGGCGATACGGTCCGCCACGTAAAATTCGGCGTGGGTATTGTGAAGAATATTGTGGAAGGCGGCAGAGATTATGAGGTTACGGTGGACTTCGACAGGGTCGGAACGAAAAAAATGTTTGCCGGGTTCGCAAAATTGAAAAAAATCTAAAATTTCATATAATTTCTGGTAAAATCCCGGGGATAGTGTTATACTAAGAGTTACAAATGATTACGGGCAGGAGCGGGTCATGGATCGGCAGAGACCTGTCTCAGGAACGGCAGTATACATGCCGGGAAGAATGAAGAGAGGATGGTGCGCACTATGAATAATCTTAATGCGAAAATCGAAGAATTACTCACAGTTTTAAAGAAAAAGGAAGATGATAAGCAGAAGAATACAGTCCTCTGGGTACTGGCGATCATCGGCACAGTCGCTGCAGTGACGGCCATTGCGTTTGCAGTATATCGCTTCTTTGCTCCGGATTATCTGGAAGATTTTGAAGAGGATTTCGACGACGATTTCGACGATTATTTTGAAGACGAAGAAGAATAAGCTTATGAGCAGCAGCTCCGGTTTTGTGCCGGGGCTGTTTTAAGGTAAAGATACGATGGGACAGGGCGGCGTTTCCTTCTGGGAGACGGCGTGAACGATAAATTACAGGAACAGGTGGAGAATGAAAAAAGGCGAAGTATACGAGGGTATTATTGAGAAAGTGGATTTTCCCAACAAGGGGCGCATACAGACCGGGGAAGAGCAGGTTACAGTGAAAAACGGCATTCCCGGGCAGAAGGTCAGGTTTGCGGTGCAGAAGAAACGGAAAGGGAAAGTGCAGGGCCGGCTTCTGGAGGTGACGGAGAAATCGCCTCTGGAGACACGGGAACCGGTGTGCAGTTCTTTTCCCGCCTGCGGAGGCTGTATGTATCAGACTATGTCTTATGAATCCCAGCTTGAGATGAAGGAACGGCAGATCCGGGAGCTGCTGGAGCCGGTCCTGATAAAGGGCGGGCAGACGGACGGCGAAGGAAAGCCGGATTATATCTGGGAGGGAATCCACGGAAGTCCGGAAGAATTCGGATACCGGAATAAGATGGAGTTTTCCTTCGGCGACGAATATAAGGACGGGCCGCTGTCTCTGGGCCTGCACAAAAAAGGCAGCACCTACGACGTGTTGAATACAGACGACTGTAAGCTGGTCCATAAGGATATGACGGATATTCTTGTATGCGTGCGGGATTATTTCCGGGAGCGCAATGTCTCCTACTATCATAAAATGCAGCACACGGGATATCTGCGCCATCTTGTCCTGCGAAGAGGAGTGACGACAGGGGAAATCCTGGTCCATCTTGTTACCACCAGCCAGGAGGAGCACGATCTGGAGCCGCTGAAGGAGATGCTTCTTGCGCTTCCCCTTGAGGGCCGGATCGTGGGGATCATGCATATCATCAACGATTCGCTGTCGGACGTGGTGAAGAGCGACGAGACCAGGATCCTTTACGGGAAAGACTGGTTCTATGAGACTCTTCTGGGACTTAAATTCCGGATCAGCACGTTCTCCTTTTTCCAGCCCAATTCTCTGGCGGCGGAGGTTCTGTATTCGGTGGTCAGGGATTACATTGAAGACACAGAAGGACTGGAGGTTTTTGACCTGTACAGCGGCACCGGAACCATCGCCCAGCTTCTTGCCCCGGTGGCGAAGGAGGTTATCGGCGTGGAGATCGTGGAGGATGCGGTTGCCGCCGCCCGGGAGAACGCGGTGCTGAACGGCCTTGAGAACTGCAGATTCCTGGCCGGGGATGTGTTGAAGATCCTGGATGAAGTGGAAGAAAAGCCGGATGTGATCGTTCTGGATCCGCCGCG
>DWXL01000166.1 GCA_019119235.1 Candidatus Blautia excrementigallinarum
GAGGTGTTTCCGGCAGGATCCGGGGCTTTATTCTTTTTTTCTCTGTCTTCAAAGGTTGTTCTCATAGCCTTCTCCTTCTTGACATTTCCTCCCGCTGGGTTCATATTAATGGATAACAATAGTTTTACAGGAGGATTCCCTATGAAGCATATCGTTCTCACCGGCGGCGGCACTGCCGGACACGTTACACCGAATATCGCTCTGGTTCCCGCGCTCCGGGAAGCCGGATACGAAATTTCCTATATCGGCTCCTACGACGGCATTGAGCGCAAACTGATCGAGGAACTGAATATTCCTTATTACGGAATATCTTCCGGAAAGCTGAGGCGCTACTTCGACCTCAAGAATTTTACCGATCCTTTCCGGGTACTGAAAGGCTTCCGGGAAGCCAGAAAACTTCTGAAACAGCTGAAGCCTGACGTCGTTTTTTCCAAAGGCGGCTTCGTTACCGTTCCCGTGGTGATCGCAGCAAAAAGATGTAAAATACCTGCCGTCATCCACGAATCTGACATGACTCCCGGTCTTGCCAATAAACTCTGTATCCCATCCGCAGTAAAAGTCTGCTGTAATTTCCCGGAGACTGTCAAAAGTCTCCCCGGAGACAAGGCTGTGCTCACTGGAACTCCCATCCGCCAGGAGCTCTTAAACGGCGACGCGGAAGCAGGACGCCGCTTCTGCGGCTTCACTTCAGAGAAACCTGTGCTCATGGTGATCGGCGGAAGTCTCGGAGCGGCTTCTGTCAACAGCCATATCCGCAGTATCCTCCCGGAACTTCTGAAAGAGTTCCAGATCATCCATCTCTGCGGCAAGGGCAAAACAGACGAAAGTCTTACCGGTACGGATGGCTACGTCCAGTTCGAATATATCAAAAAAGAACTGGCAGACCTCTTCGCTCTCTCGGATATCGTGATCTCCCGTGCAGGAGCTAACGCCATCTGTGAAATCAGCGCGCTGCATAAGCCCAATCTGCTGATCCCTCTGTCAGCCAGCGCCAGCAGAGGCGACCAGATCCTTAACGCCCGTTCCTTCGAACGCCAGGGCTACAGCATGGTGCTGGAGGAAGAAGAGATCACTGATGAGAAGCTTCTGGATACGATCCGAAGGCTTTATGCAGACCGCCATTCCTACGAGGAGGCAATGTCCGCAGGGAAGCAGATGGATTCCATCCATCACATTCTTTCTCTGATCGAAGGCTGCGTTCAGGCAAAATGATCATTTTCTCCTGAACAGCCGGAATTTCGCTTTCCTGAAGGCTTCCATTTCTTTACTGATCCACTTTCTCGTCCGGAGGACTCTGTTATTCACATTGTTTCTTGTGATACCGTACTCCTCCGCGACGAGATCCGGCGGGATCTCGAAATACTTTGTTTTTATCAGGATCTCATAGTTCAGCGGCTGTTCCCGGCGCAGCTTTTCCAGCACCTGCTTCCTGTATTCCATTTCCTCTCTGCGTAACAGGATCTTCTCCGGGTCAGTTTTCTCATCTTCCACGGATCTGTATTCTCTATCGTCTGTCCCGTAATTTTCCCGTTTTCTCCATGGTTTCTTGAAATAATCCTTACATTTGTTGCCTGTGGCAGTGAAAATCAGCGACCGGATCTTTTTATCATTGGAGAAATCCAGGGTGTCCCTGATCTCATAGAGATGAAAGAAGACTTCCTGACAGATGTCCTCCGCCACAGTCCTGTTTTCCACGATCTTATTTGCAGCATTTACTGAGAATTCGCGATACTTTTCGTATATGATTCTAAAATTCTCATTGTTCATCTTTTGTTTCTGCCCTGGTTACCTTCCCATTCTGGCCAGAATATCATCCCGGTCCTCGTCACTGAGTGTGCCGGGCTTCCATGTCAGTCCCACCTGGTCTCCCTTATACCTGGGGATCAGATGCATATGAAAGTGAAATACGGTCTGTCCGGCAACTTCACCATTGTTCTGTACGATATTGAATCCGTCGCAGTGAAGCGCGTCTGTCAGCTTCTTTGCCATATGCTTCGCGAGGATCATCGCCTTCCCTGCCGTCTCCTCCGGCAGTTCATAGATATCCGCCGCATGTTTCTTCGGCAGAATCAGCGCGTGTCCCTTACTGGCAGGTCCCAGATCCAGAATCACGCGGAATTCTCCGTCCTCGTACAGAGTTGCGGACGGGATCTCTCCGTTTGCTATCTTACAAAAAATACAATTCTCCAAAGCAGTCTCCTCCTTTTATATCTTCTGTTTTTTATTATTTTCTCGTATTTTGTAGATTTTTTCAATATGAATTTTATTGATTTATGAAAATATGAATGCTACTATCCTGATGAGGTGAGAAATATGCAGAATACCATCCAAACCCGGCAGCAGGAAGAAGAATTTGCGCTCATCCTGTCGAAGTTCGCCCACGAGATCCGCAATCCTGTCGCTCTGATCAGCAGCAGTCTGCAGATAATAGCCGCTTCCCATCCGGAGGCAACCTCCTTCGAGGGCTGGGACGATATCATGGAAAATCTGGAATACATAAAAGAACTGCTGAACGATGTCACCCGGTACAGCAGCGCGGCCCGGGTAGTAAAAAAGCCCGAAGATCCTGCCGCCCTGTTAAGAAGCGCTGCAGATTCTGTCAGGCCTTCCCTGGAATATCTCGGCATCTCTCTTCAGACAGAGATACCGGATACTCTTCCTGTCCTTCCCCTGGACCGTGTCAGAATACGCCAGGCGCTTCTGAATCTCCTCCGGAACGCCCGGGAAGCCATACAACACTCCCACGGCCTTATCCGGCTTCAGGCCGTCTCTCTTTCGGAAGGGGTAAAAATAACTGTTTCCGATAACGGCTGCGGTATGACTCCTTTTCAGCTGGAAAATATTTTCCGGCCCTTTGTCTCCTATAAACCGGAGGGCACAGGCCTTGGCCTGGCTGTCACCCGCCAGATCATAGAAGCCCACGGAGGCGAACTGACCGCCGCCAGCGTTCCCGGCAAGGGAACCGTGTTTCAGCTCCTTCTCCGGGGATGATAGAGAATGACCGCAAGGATACAGCCTGAGATCAGCCCTCCCACATGAGCGGCGTTATCCACTCCGCTGCTGGCAAAGCCAAAATACAGGGAAAACAGAGCCATGACCACGATCTGCCGCCAGGAAAGATCTTCCAGCCATCCCCTGTTCCGTACCACGATATAGATCATGGCTCCCATAACCGCGAAAACAGCCCCGGAGGCGCCTGCCGACACAGAGTAATCGCCTCTGTTCAGTTCCAGAAGGAGGGAGATCACATTACCCGCAACTCCTCCCAGAAGATAGATCACAAGAAAACGGATCTTCCCGGCCGCACGCTCCAGACGGCTTCCCAGCACAAAAAGCACCAGCATATTGTTCAGAAGGTGCGCGATCCCGAAATGCAGGAACATACTGGTAAAAAGGCGGTATACTTCCCCGCCTTCCGTAATCAGGGGCGTATAGGCGGCCCCCAGGTCCAGCATATGCATCACATCCTGAGAATATCCGGTAAGATCCGAAACCAGGAAGACCAGCACGTTGATCAGAATCAGGATAACCGTCACCGGTTCTTTTCGAAATTCTTCCAATGTATTTTCCAATATATCACCTCGGCACATTCCGCAGGCCTTTCGGACTGCCTTTCAGATGCACCTATTGTAGCAGACGGCGCAGGTCATGGCAAGGTATGTTCCCGCGATATGTTTGTCATATGTTTGTTGCCCTGCAGCAGAAGTTCCGGCGGGCCGGTCCTCTCTGCCGTCATTTCACGAAGACATATCTGGCCTGAGCGAAGTCCACTTCATCTTCATCCTGAAGCCGGTATTCCTCTTCGTTTTGCAGCATGGTTCCATTCACGGAAGTCCCGTTCCTGGAATTCAGATCCGCCAGATAATATTCCCCGTCTTTTTCTCTGATCCTGGCGTGTACACGGCTGACCGTGGGAACCGGTATCACCGCGTCCGCGGCCCCCGGCATCTTGCCTACAACAGTGAACTCCCTGTCCAGATAGATCGTTGCCAGTTCTCCCGGCTCGCGGCTTACCAGACTGGCCGGCCCGCTGACGCATCCCGCGGATAAGGCGACTGTCTCCCCGAAAATCTCTTCCCGGGGGCCGGATTCTTTTTCCGGCTGCGGCATCTTCTGTATCCTCTCCGGCAGTTCACCACCTCCCCGTGCAGCCGGTTCATAAGGCGCCGCTTCTTTTTTTACTTTTTCCTTCCAGGGAGCTGTTTTATCCTGTTTCTTTCTTCTTTTCCCTGCCGCCCATGCGGCGAACCCGCCTGCGCCGAAAGCCGCCGCCCCGAATCCCATGATCTTCTCTGCCGGGATCCAGGGGAGATATCCCGTCAGGCTGGCGGCAAGAACAGCTCCCATGAGAAGGATGGCAGCGCCGCAGCCGGCCATCCACGGCAGCAGGGCCGTTCCTGTTTCTGATTTCCGGTCTGTTTTCCGCCTTTTGGGTCCGGGCTCTTCTTCCATAAAGTCCTCATCTTCCAGAATTTCCCTTCGCTCTCCCGCCTCTTCGGGCTTTTCCGTTTCTCTTTCCGGCACAGGCGGCTCCTGATGTACTTTCTGCTCTTCATGATATATTGCTTCCTTGATATCTTCCAGCTGGAATCCGGGTTCCAGAATCTTACGGTAAACGCCGTACCCCAGAAGGACCGCCTCCTGATCTTCATGATCCAGTTTCGGCAGAAGATATTCCATCAGATCCCGCAGCTGCGCCTGCACCTCCCTTTCTTCCCCGGGAAGACAGCAGAAGAACACTTCTTTTTTCTCTATATCCAGGTAGATATACTCCGGCCTGATGAGAAGCTGTTCCGGGTTCATAAGATATTCGGCCATCTGTTCCACAGCGCCGGCAAAACCTCTGAAAAGCATCCTCAGATCCTCCGCGGCAAACATTTTTTCCTCATAGTAAGAAAAAAGCGCCTGTCTGGATGTGATCTCATAATAAAACATCTGTTTCCCGTCAAGATTCTGCAGCCTGCAGTGCAAAATCGCAGGAATCACGTTTCCCGCCAGCATACGGACCTGATAAGAGGCGGTATCGGCCTCTTTTGGGGATTCCAGGATCAGATAATTATGACTGACGTCTCTTTTATATTCCGCGCGCATGTTTTCCTCCTGTTTCCTGTCTGAAATATACTCCTCAGTCCCCGTCCACGATATCCGCCGCGGATTTTATCTTTCGGATCCATTCCACAGGCTTTATCACCCTGGAACTTCCCTCCGCCTTCATTTTCCAGGAAAATCCGCCGAAGCCGGATATCGTATCTGCGGTGTAGACCACTTTTATCTCTTTGCCGTCCGTCACCTGCACATCAAGGTTCTCCGCGCCGAAAAATCCTGTGCTTCCCAGTTCCCTGCCGCGCATCCTGGCAGTATCGCCGGAGCGCCCCTCCTCCCGGATCCCGTCCATGCTTCCTGCCAGTGCCGACTCAAAGGCCGCCGCCGTCAGCCAGGCGCGGTTGTGCACAAAAAAGAAGAGATAGATAAGCCCCATGACCGCCAGCAGGATCAGCGACATCACACAGGCCGCCTCAACAGTAAGGCTTCCCCTGTTCCATTTTAAATTTTTCATCATAGCAGCAGCCCTCCTATATATCCAAGCAGAAGAAAAGGCACAAAAGGAATCTCTGTCTTTCTGCCTTTCCTGAAAACAACCAGAAGTACGCCCGACCATACCGCCGCCAGAAACATCCCTCCCAGAAGCGTCCCGAGGTATTCCCCCGTATCCGAAGCAAGACCCAGCGCCAGCAGAAGAAGACCGTCTCCCGCTCCCAGCGCTCCTCCTGAGAGAATACCGAGGGTCAGAAACATAAGTCCGATTCCTGCCGGGATCAGAAAATCTTTGATATCTCTTCCCTGTATGATGCTGTTAAGCAGTCCGGCTGCGCCGAACAGGGCTGTCAGGGTAAGGGATATCTCCCGCCGCCGCCAGTCCCTCCATCCGGCGTCCAGAAGAAAAACCACTGTACAGAACTGTTGTATCCCCATCCTCATCCTCCTTAACCGCAGCTGCTGCATGGCTTCATTCCATGTACATCCGACTGTTTCACCAGTTTTACCGTTCGCTTCAGCCCGCTGCAGGACTCCAGATTGTGGTAACGGTTCCCGCTTTCTGTGACAAAAACGCTTCCTGCCGGATCCTGCCCTCTGCTGCAGATCTCACAGGGAGAATATTTCTCTCCATAGGAATTCCGCATGGACGCCACACGGGAACCGGGCACCTGATTCAGCGACAGGTTCAGATAGCGGCAGCCGGCTTCCCGGTGGTATACACTGCCCGATTCCGTCACATACACCATCTTTTCATTCTGTTCTTCCTTCCCGGCGGAAAATTTCTGTTCAGAACCCGTCCATGCATGAACAGTCACTGTATTGTGCATCCATACTTTCGGAAGAGCGATGATCCCGCCCACAGGCGTATAGGCGTATACGTCCGGAAGAGTGATCTTCTCCGGCCCCCGTCCGTTAAGCACGTAGGTGTACATTCCCGCTTCTTTCGTCTTTTCACACAGAGCCTGCAGATGTTCTGTCTGAAGTCTGTAAATGTCCATAAAGGAAATCAGCGTGATCAGCCCCAGAAAAAACAGCGGGAGTACAAGGGCCGTCTCTACTGCGAGACTGGCCTTTCTGAGCAAAGAGATGCAGAAAGATACTTTTCCAGCAGACCAGCCCGGTAGTCCGCCCATCGGGGCCGGCAGACCGGCCGGACTGTGCAGAGAGCATTTCCTTTCCTTTCTGTCTGTAGTCATATCTCCAATCCCATCCGAATTCTTTTTTGTCCGCTGAAAAAGCATCTTTCCGCACCCCTTTTCCTGTGTCATATATAACTGTACTGTTTCGTAACGGTAAATGTCTTTTTTCCGCCTGCGCGCACATCCACGGACGCTTCTATGGCTTCAATACAAGAGTCCAGCCGGAAACTGTCCTGGCCGGTGCTGCTTCTCACCGACAGTTCGATCATATCCATTCCGCGCGTCAGTTTTTCTTCCCTGGACTGAGACAGGAGCAGGATCTGGAGATAATCCTCATAGGAGATCCCGTCCTCGCTGCTCCGTCTTCTGGTGTCCAGCCCCTCAAGAAGGTCGGGAAGATTCTCCAGCGACAGCTGCCAGTCCCCGGAGTTTTTTATAAGGGGCACCTTCCCTCCGTGGAGAAGCTCCCGCAGATCCAGAATGCTTTCGGCAAAGGACCAGCACAGCACCAGCGCCGCCTCTATGATCACCGCCGCCGGCGGGATCAGAAATCCGGAGGCGATCGCAAGAGCAAGGGCCTGTATCTGGGCTCTTTTCCCCTGGTCCGCCATCAGACACGCCGCGTTGACGCCTTCCCGTACCAGCAGAAGCCTGGCAGCCGTGGCCTTGAGGTTCTCTCTGTCGCTGTCTTTTCCGCACAGAAGATATTCCATCTGATATTTCAGGGCTCCTGAGGCAGGCTTCATATAACTTCCCAGTTTATCGGCAAGATACTGCTGGAACAGAAGCCCGGAGGTAGCGGAGGTATCTTTCGCCACCCGTCCCGGCATGGCCAGCCCCCGGGCAAGGATACGGCCGGACACAAGAGTTTTTTTGTCCACCCGGTTCTCCGAGATTCCCTTATCCGCAGGAACCACCAGATCCAGAAGTCCCATCCGGCGGATTCTTTTCAAAACAGGAATCGGATTGGTGACCTGGGCGGCAGGGGGATTCTGTGCGCCGGAATCCGGCACGCCGTCGCCAAAGCCCTGTCCTCCTTCCGCCGCGTTCTGCTGTTCCTGCGCAGCCTGCTTCGCCGCCTCTTCGCTGTTCCTTGACGCTTCGTTCATCTCTGCGTCATAATTTTCCAGTGTTTTCTTTTCCTCGGCTTCTTTCCCCGCCTCTTCCGCCTGTCTCACCTGTTCCTGTTTCTTCTGAAACCGGTCTATGAGCATCTGGACTCCCCTTGCTCCAAGAGTATCCTTCATATATTTCACTGCCTGCCGAAAAAAAACCTCGCCGCCTTCATCTGTCGCCAGCCGGTACCCGGTAAATCCACCCTGTACCAGAGAAAGCTTCTGTCCGTTCTGTCTGAGCACAGGTTTCATATAGGATTCCAGATTGTCATATACGGAAGCCAGATCGGGGCTTTCTCCGTTCCCGGAAGCGTTCAGGAAAAAAAGATCATAATCCTCCAGAAGCGTCCTGTCATACTGACCGAACAGGGAATACAGTCCGATATCCATGCTGCTGAGGATCTGGGTCCTCGCAGAAGCCGTCCGCACAGACTGGAGGCCGGCGCACACAAGCGACAGGATAAGGCTTAATGTAAGGGCAAGAAACACGGT
>DWXL01000167.1 GCA_019119235.1 Candidatus Blautia excrementigallinarum
CTCTGGCTGGTGGCCGGGATCATCCCCTGGTTTTTTATCAGCGAGGCGGTGACAGGAGTGACTCCAAGCCTTGCGGAATACAGTTACCTTGTGAAAAAAGTCCTTTTTAATATTGATATCCTGCCGCTTACCAGGATCGTATCCTGCTTTCTGGTGCAGATCTTCCTGGCGGTATTTACTGTGATCTTTTTTGCCTGCTTCGGATATTATCCGGACGTATATTACCTGCAGCTTCCCTATTATATGCTTTATATGATGGTGCTGCTCACCGGGATCGGATACTGCACGGCGGCGCTGTATCCCTTCTTCCGGGATCTTCTGCAGATCGTGAACATCGTAATGCAGGTGATATTCTGGCTGACGCCTATCGTGTGGAATTTCAACATCATGTCCGAGACGATCCGCAGGATCCTGGTGCTGAACCCCTTTTACTATGTGGTTGCAGGATACAGGGACGCTTTTGTTTACAAGGCGTTTTTCTGGGAAAACTGGAAAATGGGGATTTACTACTGGGCAGTGGCTCTGATCTTCCTGCTGGCAGGCAGAAAAGTATTCCGCAAAATGAAAATGCACTTTGCGGATGTGCTGTAAGAGGGACCGGCGATGAACAACGATACAATGATCAAAATCAAAGATCTGAAAAAAGAATACAGGCTGTACGACAGCCCTCTGGACCGGGTGCGGGAGGTATTCAGCATTACCGGGAAGAAATACAGCAGGGCCTTCCGGGCGCTGGACGGCATCACCATAGATGTGAAAAAAGGAGAAACTGTGGGTATCATCGGGACCAACGGAGCCGGCAAGTCCACTCTCCTTAAGATCATCACGGGAGTGCTGCCGCCTACGGCGGGAGAGGTGCAGGTGAACGGAAAGATTGCCGCACTTCTGGAACTGGGCGCAGGCTTCAATCAGGAATACACAGGACTTCAGAACATCTACCTGAACGGAAGGATCATGGGATTTACCAGAAAGCAGATGGATGAGAGGGTACAGGCCATCATTGATTTCGCGGATATCGGAGAGTTTCTGAACCAGCCGGTGAAGACCTATTCCAGCGGAATGTTCGCAAGGCTGGCTTTCGCCGTGGCTATCAATGTGGAGCCGGACATTCTGATCGTGGACGAGGCCCTCAGTGTGGGAGATCTTTTTTTCCAGAATAAGTGTTTCCGGAAATTCGAGGAACTGAAGGCGAAGGGCGTGACGATCCTCTTCGTCTCCCATGATATCGCCAGCGTGCGCCAGATGTGTTCCCGGGCGCTGTGGATCGACCACGGCACCCAGAAAAAATTCGGGGACTGCGATCTGGTCTGCGATATGTACATGGATGAAAAACGGAAATCCATGAACGAAGGCGTAACCATGCAATCTGTAGATGAAGAGAGAATGACGCCGGTTTATCCGGAAGGAAAGGCGGTATTTCCCGCTCTTCATTATAAGAGCAGCAAGCTGGTGTCAGAGAGCTTCCGCTTCCTCAGCTGCTTCATCACGGACAGCAGAGGCGCCGTAACCACAGATATGCTTGTGGAGAACGAATATGAATTCCATATGGTGATCGAGTTCTTCGAGGATATGGATCGCCTGATCGCGGGATTTGTTTTTGAGAACAATAAAGGCCTTCCCATCTATGACATCAATAACTATATCAACCAGGGACAGACATGGAAGGGCGTGAAAGGTCAGGTTACAGAGATCGTCTTTAAATACCGGCTGCCCAGGATCATGAAAGGCACCTATGTGGTGAGCGCTGCGCTTGCTCAGGGAACTCAGGAGAGACACATCATGCTCACCTGGCTCCACGGCGCTCTGGAAGTGACCATATATAATGAAGGATATAATTCTTCCTATATAGAGATACCAAGCGAGATACAGGCCCGGCAGTTTGACCGGGACCAGATTGAAATAGTCGGAGAGGAGAAACCGTGAGCGGAGAATATACAGGAGAAAGATTCCTGCCTCAGGAATGCAGGGGAGAAATGGCGGCGGAGCATTATCAGAGATATCGTCTGGCAGCCCAGCTGGTAAAAGGGAAAAAAGTCCTGGACGCAGCCTGCGGCGAAGGGTACGGCAGCAGCCTTCTGGCTGAAGAGGCGGAAGAAGTTACCGGCCTTGACATTGATAAAGAAGCTGTGGAGAACGCAAACCATAAATATGGAAACAAAAAACTTTCCTATTTAAAGGGAAGCATCGAAGAACTTCCTTTCGAGGATCATACCCTTGACGTGGTGGTTTCCTTCGAGACCATAGAACATGTGGGAGAAGAGATCCAGAAAAAATTCCTGGAAGAAATATGCCGCGTGCTGAAGCCGGAAGGAACACTGATCATGTCCACGCCAAACAAGGCGGTATACACCGATCTGGTGGAGGGAGAGAACCCCTTCCATGTGAAAGAGTTTTATGTAAAAGAATTCCAGGAATTTCTGGGAAGCCGGTTCTCCCATATGGAATATTACTGCCAGTATCCTAATCTGGGATATTTCATAACCAGAGAAGACGAAAACCTTAATGTATATAATAAGAAAGGAAAGACACAGGAGGAGAGCCGTTATGTGATCGCGGTCTGCTCCAATGTTCCTCAGAAATATGAGCTAAACACAGCCGGACTGACGATCTTCGAGGATCAGATGTACTACGAGCTGAACCGTTACGCTCATGAGAAAGAACGGCAGATCCTGCAGATGAAAGCAGAGGCGGAAGCCTTTGAGCAGCAGCTGGAGAACAGCATACAGCAGCAGAAGGAATACATCGCCAAACTGGAAGACGATCTTCGTCTTCTCAAAGAACCTTACAAGGCGCTGCTCCTTCACTGGAGACACCCCGTAAAATATCTGAGAGAGAAAATAAAGGGAAAGTGAAGAACACTATGGATATCATATATGTGGCATACAACTCGGAAAAATGGATCGACCGCTGCTTTTCTTCACTGCTGCGGTCCACAGACTTCAACCTGAAAGAAATAAACGTGTATGTGGTGGATAACGCTTCCACAGACAA
>DWXL01000168.1 GCA_019119235.1 Candidatus Blautia excrementigallinarum
TAGATCTCCCGCAGGGTCCTCTCGCTGAGAATGCTGTCGCAGCCCATGCGGTTGTCCTCCTGATTATTGCAGGCAAAATGTTTGATCGTCGTACCGCATCCCGGCACCTGCTGCACTCCCCTTGTAATGGCAGCCGCCATTTTTCCGGAAAGCAGGGGATCCTCGGAATAATATTCAAAATTTCGTCCGCAGAGAGGATTTCTGTGTATGTTCATACCCGGAGCCAGCCAGAGAGTCACGCCAAATTCTTCCATCTCTCCCCCGACCATCTCTCCAACCTCTTCCAGAAGATCCTCGTTCCAGCTTTGCGCCAGAAGGGTTCCCACAGGAATGGCCGTACAGTACTGATAATAAGTTCCCCCCGGCTCTTCCGTCTGTCCGTCGCAGAAAAGTCCACCTTCAAAGCTCTGCATAAAAGGTTTGTTTACAATTTTCCCTTCATATACATGATAGCTTTTCAGAAGCCGCAGACCTGCCGGCCCGTCCGCCAGCACGATCCCCGCCAGATTCTGATCCGCCGCGCAGCCGCTTGTTTCTCCCGCGGAACCCGGCACAGCGGTCCCCGCCGCTCCCAAAGCGCCGCCCTGTCCTTTCGCAGGATCGCCCGCTGCCAGCGCCACAAGCTGTTCTCGGGACAGAGTATCTGTAAAGTCTGCCGCCTCTTTCGAAACCAATTCTCTATTTTCCTTATAGACAACCGCATCCGGTTCTACCAGAGCAGCCTTCACTTCCAGAACTGGAAGCTTATGTTCTGCCGCGTATTTCGTAAGGAATTCTGTTTTTTTCTGATTTTTCGCCGGATCCTGCCGCAGTTCTTCCAGAGATTCCTTCAGCGGACATATATTTTCTGTTTTGTGAAGAAGCAGTTCTTCATCCAGACGGATCACCGCCGCCGGCCGGGATGATTCCAGACTGTTTCCAGCCCAGACCACATAATCCCCCCGCGACAGAACCCACGCCGCCTTTTCCTCACTGTAAGAAGTCAGCTGATCCAGACTGAATTCCAGCAGCAGGATTTCTTTCTGTCCCGGCTCAAGTTCTTCTGTCTTGGCGAATGCCACCAGTCTTCGATACTCCTTTTCCAGCTCTCCATTCGGACAGGAAGCATAAACCTGTACGACCTCTTTTCCGCTGTATCTGTTTCCTGTATTTACAGTCTCTGTCTCCACAACAAATCTGCCATTTTCGTTAAATACCGCCGAGAGTACTTTTGTCTCAAACTCCGTGTAGGAAAGCCCGTACCCGAAACCATAACGCACAGGCACATCAAAAGTGTCAAAATACCGGTACCCCACATAAATGCCTTCCTTATAATATGCTTTATCCACATTGCCATTATTATGGGAAAACTCTCCGCCGAAAGGGTAATCCTCATATCTGTACGCCCATGTATCCGTCAGCTTTCCCGAAGGAGCCGTCTTTCCGCTAAGGATATCCGCAAAAGCATGGCCTCCCTCCATTCCCGGCTGGGAAATCTGAAGAAGGGCTTCTATATTATCGTATTCATCCATAAAAGACAGATCCACAGGTCCTCCCGCATTTACAGCCACCACCACATGGCTGTACAGAGAACATATATCTTTCAACTGCTGTTTTTCCACATCTGTAAGGAGATAGTCTCCCGGTCTGCAGAAACGGTCCGCCCCCTCTCCCGCAATACGGCTGAGAATATAAACCGCCGTTTCCGCATCCGTTTTTTCTACTCTGCCGCCTTCCGACATTACAAAAGGAGTCTTGGAATAAATGTCAAAGAAATATCTTTCGCCGCCGCTTTTCTCTACTTTTTCCAGGATCCCGTCTCTCCAGTTCTCTCTTGCCTTCGTATAGCAGAGATCATAATCATGGATCCATTCCTCTGTAGTGATCATATATCCCGCATCTTTCATGCCCTGATAGATGCTCACGCTTTCCCGTTCATTCACATCCCCGGATCCGGTTCCCCCTTTTACGGTCATAGAAGCTCCGGCGCCATACAGCGCCACTTTTGTTCCCGGTTCCAGGGGCAGAAAATGTCCTTCATTTTTAAGAAGGACCATGCCTTCCGCTGCAGCTTTCTCCGCAAGCCGTCGGTTCACTGTCTCCCGGAGAGTGACGGACTGATCCCGGGTTCCGGGAAAATCTCTTTTTCTCATAGCCTTCATAGTGGAATTCCTTCTCTCACTAATAATCCTATTTTACTCCCGGGACTGGTTCCGCACAACTCTGATATTGCAGAATCCTTCCGGTCTTTTTTGTGATTGTGCCCCTTGTGCACTGACGCTAACGTTCCCATATGAATGATCAATATATTCCGCGCGCTCTGTTTTTGTATAAAATATACAATTATTTCATATATTATTTGTATGTAGTATACGAATTTCCATCTATTTTGATAAATTCTTGACAATCATTAAATTCTATGCTACTATCATCTCGACAAGAAAAAGATCTCTGACAACTGACGGATATGTGGATCACCACAGGGGAATCAGAGATCTGTGAAGCCGGCCGTCTGGGCAGTATTTGAGAGAATCTCAGATACTGCCTTTTTTGATACACAGTAAAAAACCGGTTTCCGCAAAGACTTTTCCATTAATGAAAGGAGTA
>DWXL01000169.1 GCA_019119235.1 Candidatus Blautia excrementigallinarum
TATTCAAACTCAATCGTCGCCGGCGGTTTCCCGGTGCAGTCGTACAGCACGCGGTTCACATGCTTCACCTCGTTGATGATCCTGCTGGTGGTTTTGCCGATCACTTCCCAGGGGATTTCCGCGCTCTCAGCGGTCATGAAGTCTGTCGTCGTTACCGCGCGCAGCGCGACAGCATAATCATAGGTCCTCTCGTCGCCCATAACGCCTACAGATCTCATGTTGGTCAGCGCGGCGAAATACTGGTTCACCTTCTTATCCCATCCGGCTTTGGCGATCTCTTCGCGCCAGATGGCGTCGGCGTCCTGAACCATCTTCACCTTCTCGGCAGTGATCTCGCCGATAATGCGGATACCCAGTCCCGGCCCCGGGAACGGCTGACGGAATACCAGATATTCCGGAATTCCCAGCTCAAGGCCGGCTTTGCGCACCTCATCTTTGAAAAGGTTGCGGAGCGGCTCGATGATCTCCTTGAAATCAACATAGTCCGGCAGTCCGCCTACGTTGTGGTGGGATTTAATGACCGTGGACTCTCCGCCCACGCCGCTTTCCACAACGTCGGGATAAATGGTTCCCTGAACCAGGAAATCTACCGCGCCGATTTTCTTCGCCTCTTCCTCGAACACACGGATAAATTCCTCGCCGATGATCTTGCGCTTGTGCTCCGGCTCCTCCACGCCTTTCAGTTTCTCATAGAAACGCTCCTGGGCGTTAACGCGGATGAAGTTCAGATCGTAGGAACCGTCGGGGCCGAACACCGCTTCCACCTCGTCTCCCTCGTTCTTGCGGAGAAGACCGTGGTCTACAAATACGCAGGTAAGCTGATTTCCCACAGCCTTGGACAGAAGCACCGCCGCCACTGAGGAATCCACGCCGCCGGAAAGCGCGCACAGCACTTTGCCGTCTCCCACTTTCTCACGGATCGCCTTAATGGATTCTTCCACGAAGGAATCCATCTTCCAGTCTCCGGAGCAGCCGCAGACATTGTATACAAAATTGGAAAGCATCTTCGTTCCCTCCTGGGTGTGGAGCACCTCCGGATGGAACTGTACTGCATAAAGTTTTTTCTCCTTATTCTCCGCAGCGGCTACCGGGCAGTCTGCCGTCCATGCGGAAATCCTGAATCCCGGAGCGGCCTTTGAAATATAATCGTTGTGGCTCATCCAGCAGATTGTTTTCGGAGAAACATTCTGAAACAGTTTGGAGCCGTTGTCCACATTTACTTCGATCCTTCCGTACTCACGCACGGGAGCCTTCTCAACTTTTCCGCCCAGCAGATGCATCATAAGCTGGGAGCCATAGCAGATACCCAGAACAGGGATCCCCAGTTCAAAAATTTCCTTCGTATAGGTGGGAGAATCCTCCTCATAGCAGCTGTTGGGGCCGCCGGTAAAAATGATACCTTTCGGCTGGATTTCTTTAATCTTCTCAATATCGGTTTTATAGGAATAAATTTCACAGTAAACGTTACATTCACGCACGCGGCGCGCGATCAACTGATTATACTGGCCTCCGAAATCCAGTACCACGACTGTCTCTCTCTTCATTGTCTTCCTCCTCACGTAACTGGCTGATGTGTCATATTTATCCGGGGAACGGACGAATCTGCCTCTCATCTGATAAAGTCTCTGACTGTGTGTGATCTGCATCAGATCATTAACATCAATCTATTATAATAGAAGCGAATATTCTTGACAACAGGATTTTTTGAAGAATTGCACTCTTTTTTCCCGCGGATTTTTATAAGTATTTTAGAAATTCCTCATTCTTTTTTCAACGAATGCTCACAGAATCATCACATTCTGCAGGTATATTATTAAACAAATAAAGCAAATGCTTTTTAACATAAATTTTTCTTTTTCATACTCGCCGGGCAGAAAATGCCCGGCCCTCCTTCTTTTCTGCCACTTTTTTACAAATGTAGCTGTTTTGTCACTTTACTTTAACAAAGTCGTGATGTATAATAAATTTGTCAGGGTATGACAACCTGATTATTATTAATAGGTCTTCTTTTCATATAAGGATTCGGGCAGTGTTTCTTTCACAGGAATATTGCCCGATTTCTTTTATTTTCCATTTTTCGCAACAAAAAACACCGTCCCCGCGGCTATCATAATGTCCGCAAAAACAGTGCCTTTAATGCGTCTTCAGGGGTTCGAACCCTGGACACCCTGATTAAGAGTCAGGTGCTCTGCCAGCTGAGCTAAAGACGCATTCGTTAATTGGTTTGTATCGCTTAACGCAAGAGATATTATACGAAACCGTTCACCAAAAGTCAAGAAAAAATTTATATTTTTTTCAATTTATTTCTTCGGCGGCATAGAATCCAGCATTCTCGCCAGCTCGTCGGCGTTTTTTCTTATTTTCGACAGGCGCTTATCCAGTTTCCGGTGCTCATAGCTGAACTGTGTCATGATCTTACAGATTTTGTTTCCTTTTCTGCGCATTGTGAAGCTTTCACCATCCCCGGACGGATTCCACCTTTTCCTATATCATATGCGCGACGGTCCGGATGTTTCCCGGCAGAATCCTTCCCCGGCTTTTACCCTGTCCGGCTCCTGAGTTATCCGGCCATATGTATGGCTCGTCCCCGCGCTTTTCGACGGTATTGGTAGCTCACCCCTGCTTCTGCCGGCAGATCAGCTTGCAGATGGGATTTCCCATGGAGGAGAATTTTTCCTCGTATTCTGTCATCACATTCCCCTGCATCATCTCCTTCTGATTATGGAGATCAAAGGTGCTTGCCAGAAGTTCCCAGCCCTGCTCTTTCACTTCCTCCAGGGAAAATTCAAAAAGTTCCCTGTTGTCTGTCTTGAATTCCACGGTCCCCTCTTTTTCCAGGATCTGCTCGTAGCGGGCGAGGAATTCCCGGGAGGTAAGGCGGCGCTTCGCATGGCGCGCCTTGGGCCATGGATCGGAAAAATTCAGATAGATCTTCTGCACCTCTCCTTCGCCGAATACCAGAGGCAGCTCTCTTGCGTCCATTCTCATAAACAGCAGATTCGGCAGGTCGTCCCCCTCTTCGTGCATCTCTTCTCTTTTCTGGACTGCCCGGAGAAGCACGCTGTCATACATTTCTATTCCTATATAATTGACGTCCGGGTGCAGCCTTGCCATATCCATGAGAAAACGACCCTTTCCCATCCCCACTTCGATATGCAGGGGATTTTTTTCCGGAAAAACATTCTCCCAGTTGTTCCGGCAGTTTTCCGGTTCCTGCACTACATAAGGGCTTTCCAGAATAGCTTCCTTCGCGCCCGGTATATTTCTTAATCTCATATCTTTCTCCCGTTTTTCATATTGGCCGTCCGCCCCATATCCGGCCGGACACATATGCCTCTGACCATCATACATGCTTTCTTCATTCAGGACAAGTCCAAAAGCTGTTTTCGTCAAAAAAACATCCGTTTTTGTTTGAAAATATGTCTGTTTTTCACAATTACACTGTAAAATATACACCAAAAATTGTATTTTTTTGAGTGGTATTTTTTTAACAAAAGGTGTATCATATGATAAAGTTCCTAAAAAACCACTAAAAAGGAGTACGATTATGGAACAGATTTTAAACAAGCTATCTGAAATCGAGCTCACTGCCCGGCGGATCATGGAAGACGCTGACAGGACCAGGGCTTCCCTCTCCGCGGAAATGGAGCAGGAATGCAAGAGCTTTGACGCCGGACTGGAGCAGGAAACCAATAGAGAGATCGAGAAGCTGCGCAGTTCTCTGGAAGAAAAGAAGAACTCCGAGCTGGCGGCTCTCCGGCAGAGCACCGAAAAAGCTCTTGCCGATCTGGACGCCTATTACAGCCGGAACCATGATAAACTGGCGGAAGAGCTGTTCCGGAAACTTATAGACCGCTGAAGGAGGTGTGACGAAATATGGGAACTCTCCTCTCATACAGCGGAATTTCCACGAAGATCCGCGCAATGCAGAGCAAGCTGATCACAGAAGAGCAGTTCCAGGAGATCGTTCAGCTTTCCAGTGTTCCCCAGGTAGCCGCATATCTGAAACGGACGCCTGAGTATTCCACGGCCTGGTCTTCTCTGGATGAGAATACTCTGCACAGAGGACAGATTGAGAAGCTTCTGAAGACTTCTATCTTCTACGACTTCTCCAAAATTTACCAGTTTGCCAACGCCGAACAGCGCAGGTTCCTGGATCTCTATTCCAAACGGTATGAGATCCGGGTGCTGAAGGAGATCATGACCAATCTCTTCGATCACCGGAACACCGATCCTGTGGATGTTTCCCCCTACAGGGACTTTTTCCGGAAACATTCCAAGCTGGATGTGGACCGTCTGATCGCCTGCACCACCATGGAGGAACTCATCGGCGCGCTGAAAGGACATGAATTCTATCAGCCGCTGTCGGGGATCCAGAATCACGAAAGCGCCCTGCTCTTTGATTACGGCATGGCTCTTGACCTGTACTATTTCACCCAGATCTGGAACGTGCGCAAAAAGCTTTTCACCGGGAACGACCTGAAGGAGATCACCAAAGCCTACGGAGAGAAATTTGACATGCTGAACCTGCAGTTCATCTTCCGCTCCAAACGGTTTTTCCATATGGCTCCGGCAGATATCTACGCTCTGCTGATCCCGATGAACTACAAACTGAAAAAAGAAGACATCCATGATCTTGTGGAAGCCACTTCCTATGAAGATGCAAGGAAACTTTTCCGCAGGACATACTATGGAAGGAAATATGATTTCCTGGCCGCGCATAACCTGGAAGAATTTTACAACCATATGCTGCGGACCACCCTGGAAAAAGAGGCCCGGAAGGATCCATATTCCGTGGCGCTCCTCTATTCCTATATGTATCACAAAGAACACGAAGTCAACCGCCTGACCATCGCCATTGAATGCGTAAGGTACGGCGTGGCTGCAGATGAAGCGCTGCAGTATATTCGCAGCAATTAACAACCCGGAGGTAACATCGTGATTGAGAAAATGAAATTTTTAAGCATCACCGGGCCGAAAGCGGATATTGACAGGATGACAGAGACTTATCTTTCCAAATATGAGATCCATCTGGAAAATGCTCTGGCCGAACTCACCGAGGTCGCCAATCTGTCGCCGTTTTTGGAGATCAACCCTTACAGGGAGGCTCTGAATACCATCAACAGCTTCTACGAACAGCTGCCCGATCCCCGGAAGATCACTCCCCGGCACATGGATACGGAAACCGCTGTTTCCACGATCCGCCGGATCCAGAAGGAATCCGAAGATCTGGAGACCGAGAGGGAGAAGCTGGCCGCGGAGCATGCCGGAATGGTGGATTCTCTCAAGATCATCCGCCCCTTCCGCGACCTGGATTTTGATGTGTCGGAGATCCTCAGATTCCAGTACATCCATTACCGTTTCGGCCGTATTGAGAAGCAGTATCTTCAGAAGTTCGAAAAATACATTTACGACAATCTGGATACCATCTTCATCAAGTGCGGCGACGACGAGCAGTATGTCTACGGAGTCTATTTCGTTCCCAGGCATCTGGCCCACAAGGTGCACGCTGTTTATTCGTCCATGCATTTTGAACAGATCTTTGTTCCGGATTCCTACGAGGGAACAGCCACCGAGGCTTTCGCCCGTCTGGATCAGCGCCACCGCGAGATCCACGACGGCCTGAACGCCAACAAAGAAGCGGTGAAAAGGCTTCTGGAAGACAACAAAGAAGACATTGTTTCCGCGAAGGCGGCCCTTGACGCCTGCTCCTCCAGCTTCGATATCCGCAAGCTGGCGGCCTGCACACAGGGAGAAAACAATACTTTCTATATTCTCTGCGGCTGGATGACGGAGAAAGACGCCCTGGCTTTCCAGAACGATATCAAAAACGACGAGCGCATCTTCTGCCTTATGGACGACCAGCAGATCTCCACGAAGAAGAAAGCGCCCACCAAGCTGAAGAATCCGCGGCTTTTCAGGCCTTTTGAAATGTATGTAAAGATGTACGGCCTGCCGGCCTACAATGAGATGGATCCCACCTGGTTCGTGGCCATCACCTACTCCCTGATCTTCGGCGCCATGTTCGGAGACGTGGGGCAGGGACTGATCCTGTTCCTGGGCGGACTGATCCTGTATAAGAAAAAACATATGGACCTTGCCGGCATCATCAGCTGCGCCGGTATCTTCTCCATCTTTTTCGGATTCATGTACGGCAGCCTCTTCGGTTTCGAGGAAATTCTCCACGCCATATGGCTGAAACCCATGACTGCCATGATGGATGTTCCTCTTGTGGGAACCCTCAACGCCGTGTTTGTCATCGCCATTGCCTTCGGTATGTTCATCATCCTGATCTGTATGGTGTTCAATATCATCAACTCCATACGGAATCACAACGTGGAAAAGACATGGTTTGACAGCAACGCGGTTGCCGGACTTGTATTTTACGGATCCATCGTAGCCACCATATTCCTGTTCGTCTCCGGACATAGACTTCCGGCGGCGGCCGTGCTGGCTGTGATGTTCCTGGTTCCGCTGATCCTGATGTTCCTCAAGGAACCTCTCACAAATCTGGTGGAAAAGAAAGCAAAAGTATTCCCGGAACAGAAGGCGATGTTCTTCGTCCAGAGCTTCTTCGAGCTTTTCGAGGTACTGCTCAGCTATCTGTCCAACACTCTTTCCTTCCTGCGTATCGGCGCTTTCGCAGTCAGCCACGCGGCGATGATGGAGGTTGTCATGATGCTGGCGGGAGCGGCCAACGGAGGAAACCCCAACTGGATCGTGATTATTTTGGGCAACCTGTTCGTATGTGCCATGGAGGGCCTGATCGTGGGCATCCAGGTACTGCGTCTGGAATACTACGAGATATTCAGCCGCTTTTATGCAGGCAACGGCAGGGAGTTCCATCCCTTCATGAAAAAAATGCCCGGATCAAAAGCCTGAATCCATAAACAGGGATTTTGATCTTAACATTATGAAAAACATAATTATATTTTAATTTTCAGGAGGATATTACCATGACTACCATCATTCAGATTGTAACAGCTGTCTCACTGATTCTCAGCATCATCGTACCTTTCGGAACTTTCTTCCTTGGAGAGAAGAACCGTAAGCGCTACAAAAAATCCCTCGCCGCGAACTGCTTCATGTTTTTCGGCGTGATCCTTGTAGCCTCTGTCGTAATGTTCGCCGGCACCACCGGAGTACAGGCTGCCGACGCCGCAGCTGCTGACGGTCTCGCTACCGGTCTCGGCTACATCGGCGCCGCTCTTGTAACAGGTATCTCCGGCCTCGGCTCCGGTATCGCCGTTGCAAGTTCCGCAAGCGCCGCTCTGGGCGCCCTCAGCGAGGACGGTTCCCTGTTCGGTAAGTCCATTATCTTCGTCGCCATGGCGGAAGGTATTGCTCTTTACGGACTGATTATTTCCTTTATGATCCTTGGTCAGCTTTAAGAGGCGGATTTCTATGAAAATGTATTTGATCAGCGACAATATCGATACCTACACAGGCATGCGTCTGGCAGGCGTGGAGGGTACCGTTGTCCATGAGCGCGGGGAGCTTAAGGAAGCTCTGGAGCGCACCATTGCAGATAAAGAGGTCGGGATCATTCTCCTGACGGAAAAATTCGGCCGGGAATTTCCCGAGATCATCGACGAAGTCCGGCTTCACCACAAAACGCCCCTGATCATTGAGATCCCGGACAGGCACGGTACCGGACGCAGGCCGGATTTTATCACTTCATATGTCAATGAAGCCATCGGACTGAAATTATAGGCAGGTGAGAATATGACGATAGATGAGAAGCTGGAGCATTTTTACGAGATTTCCCTGGAGGAAGCAAAACAGGACGCCGAGAAGGCGATCCAGGAACATAAGGAATATCTCGCACAGATGCTGGAAGAACATAAAACATCCCGCAGGCAGAGCGCCGAAGCGGAGGTAAAGGCAGAGGCGGAGCATGTGCGCCGCGAGGTCAACAAGGCTCTTTCCGCGGAGCAGATCACTCTGAAACGCGACTGGTCCAGAAAACAGGAGGAGCTGAAAGACGATCTTTTTGCGGAGATCAGGCTGAAGGTGAAGGATTTTATGTCCGGACCGGACTATATAGAGTATCTCTGCCGTCAGATCGAAGCGGTAAAGAAGTTTGCCGGAGAGGATGAAGTAGAAATTTCCCTTTCTCCGGAAGACAGCGACAAGGCGGAGGAAGTTTCCCGGAAAACCGGGGTTCCCCTGGAGATTTCCGGCGAATCCTTCCTGGGCGGCATCCGCGCGGCCATTCCGCACAAGAATATCCTGATCGATAATTCTTTTCAGGAGGGACTTGAAACCATGCGCAGGGAATTCAAATTTGACGGAGGTCTGAAGCATGAGTAGAACAGGTATTATTTACGGCGTCAACGGCCCCGTTATTTATCTGAAGGGCGACCCGGGATTCAAGATTTCCGAGATGGTATATGTGGGAAAGGAACGCCTGGTAGGCGAGGTCATCGGTCTTAAAAAAGGCATGACCACCGTTCAGGTTTTCGAGGAGACCACAGGGCTGCGTCCCGGAGAAACTGTGACGGGAACAGGCGACGCGATCTCCGTTCTCCTGGGACCAGGTATTATCCACAACATTTTCGACGGTATCCAGCGTCCTCTGGAAGAGATCGCCAAAGCCTCCGGAAAATATATTTCCCGCGGCGTGAACGTGGACTCCCTTGACACAGAAAAAAAATGGCAGGTACATCTCACTGTAAAAGAGGGAGATGTGGTGGGCCCCGGCACGATCATTGCCGAGACTCAGGAGACTCCTTCCATTCTTCATAAATCCATGGTGCCTCCCAATATAGAAGAAGGCACTGTTGTAAAAGCGGCGCCGGACGGCGAATATACGATCCTGGATCCCATCGTGACCATAGAGCTGGCGGACGGGACCACCAGAGATCTTGCCCTGGCCCAGAAATGGCCCATCCGCATCCCCAGACCGGCGCACACCCGTTATCCGGCCAGCGTTCCCCTGGTTACCGGCCAGCGTATCCTGGACACGCTGTTCCCCATCGCCAAGGGCGGTACAGCCGCCGTACCGGGAGGTTTCGGTACCGGAAAGACCATGACCCAGCATCAGATCGCCAAGTGGTCTGACGCCGACATTATCGTATATATCGGCTGCGGAGAGCGTGGAAACGAGATGACAGAGGTTCTGGAGGATTTCTCCAAACTGATCGACCCCAAATCAGGAAACCTGATGATGGACCGTACCACTCTGATCGCCAACACCTCCAACATGCCGGTTGCCGCCCGCGAGGCCTCTATCTATACCGGCGTTACCCTGGCGGAATACTACAGGGATATGGGCTATGACGTGGCGATCATGGCGGACTCCACCTCCAGGTGGGCCGAGGCGCTCCGCGAGCTGTCCGGCCGTCTGGAAGAGATGCCTGCGGAGGAAGGTTTCCCCGCGTATCTGGCGTCCAGGCTTTCCGCGTTTTATGAGAGAGCAGGAATGATGCAGAACCTGAACGGCACGGAGGGTTCCGTATCTATCATCGGAGCCGTTTCCCCGCAGGGAGGCGATTTCTCCGAGCCTGTAACACAGAATACCAAGCGTTTTGTCCGCTGTTTCTGGGGGCTTGACAAGTCCCTCGCCTACGCCCGCCACTTCCCGGCGATCCACTGGCTTACCAGTTACAGCGAATATCTGGAGGATCTTTCTCCCTGGTACCGCAAAAACGTGTCGCCGAAGTTTGTATCGGACAGAAACCAGCTTATGGCGATCCTGAACCAGGAAAGCTCCCTGATGGAAATTGTAAAGCTGATCGGAAGCGACGTTCTTCCCGACGACCAGAAGCTGACGCTGGAGATCGCCAGGGTGATCCGTCTGGGCTTCCTGCAGCAGAACGCTTTCCATGACGAGGATACCTGTGTCCCCATGGAAAAACAGTTCCAGATGATGGAGATCATCCTCTATCTCTATGAGAAGGCGCGGGCACTGGTAAACCGGGGCATGCCGATCTCCGTATTAAAAGAAGACAATATCTTCGAGCGGATCATTTCCATCAAATACGACGTTCCCAACAACGAACCGGAACGTTTTGACCAGTACCGCAGGGATATCGACGCATTCTATGACAAAGTATTAGAGAAAAACGGCTGACGGGAGGAATAGTTTATATGGCAATCGAATATTTGGGATTAAGCGAAATAAACGGCCCTCTGGTTGTCCTTGAAGGTGTGAAAAACGCCTCCTATGAAGAGATCGTGGAGTTCCACATGGACGACGGGACGCAGAAGATCGGCCGTATTATCGAGATCTATGAAGACAAGGCTGTGATCCAGGTGTTTGAAGGTACCGACAGCATGTCTCTGAGCAACACACATACAAGGCTTACCGGGCACCCCATGGAGATCGGGCTGTCTCCCGAGATTCTGGGCAGGACCTTCAACGGTATCGGACAGCCCATCGACGGGCTGGGCGAGATCTCCCCGGAAGTAAGGCTGAACATCAACGGCCTTCCTCTGAACCCGGTTACCAGGGAATATCCCCGTAACTATATCAACACCGGTATTTCCGCTATCGACGGGCTGACCACCCTGATTCGCGGCCAGAAGCTGCCTATCTTTTCCGGAAACGGTCTGCCCCACGACAAGCTTGCCGCGCAGATCGTACAGCAGGCTTCCCTCGGCGGTGATTCCGATGAGAATTTCGCCATAGTGTTCGCGGCAATGGGCGTCAAATACGATGTGGCGGAGTTTTTCCGCCGTACCTTCGAAGAGAGCGGCGCCTCCGACCATGTGGTAATGTTCCTGAACCTGGCCAACGACCCGGTTGTGGAACGTCTTCTGACGCCGAAGATCGCCCTTACCGCCGCGGAGTATCTGGCTTTTGAAAAAGGCATGCACATCCTGGTCATCCTGACGGATATCACCTCCTTCTGCGAGGCCATGCGTGAGGTTTCCTCCTCCAAAGGAGAAATCCCCTCCCGTAAAGGATATCCCGGATATCTGTACAGTGAGCTCGCCACTCTTTATGAGCGCGCGGGAATCGTCCGGGGCGGAACAGGATCTGTCACCCAGATCCCCATCCTGACCATGCCTAACGACGATATCACCCATCCCATCCCCGACCTTACGGGATATATCACCGAGGGTCAGATCGTACTTGACAGACAGCTTCACGGCCAGGCGGTCTATCCTCCTGTAAGCGTTCTTCCTTCTCTGTCCCGTCTGATGAAGGACGGCATCGGCGAAGGTTATACCAGAGAGGACCATCAGGACGTGGCCAACCAGCTTTTCTCCTGCTACGCCAAGGTGGGCGACGCGAGGGCGCTGGCGTCCGTTATCGGCGAGGACGAGCTTTCCCCCATGGACAAGCAGTATCTGGTATTCGGAAAGGCTTTCGAGGAGGAATTCATCGGACAGTCCGAGACGGAGAACAGAAGCATCACAGAGACTCTGGATAAGGGCTGGGAACTTCTGGGACTTCTCCCCAGGGAGGAACTGGACCGTATCGACACGAAGATTCTGAATAAATACTACAAAGAAACCGTACGGTAACCGGGAGGTGTATTTATGGATCCTAATACCTTTCCCACCAAGGGAAATCTGATACGAGCCAAAAACTCTCTCGCTCTCTCCCGCCAGGGATATGAGCTGATGGACAAAAAGCGAAACATCCTCATCAAAGAGATGATGGAGCTGATCGACCAGGCAAAAGATATCCAGACACAGATCGACGAGACCTTCCGCACCGCCTATGCTGCCCTTCAGAAGGCCAATATGGAGATCGGTATCGCCTTCGTGGAACAGATCGCCTATACGGTTCCCGTAGAGGATTCCATCCGTATCAAAACACGAAGCGTTATGGGTACGGAGATCCCACTGGTGGAATATGACGCCAAAAGCAATATTCCCACCTACGCATACTACAGTACCAAGATGTCTCTGGATCAGGCCAAGGCGGCTTTTGAAAAAGTAAAGGATCTTTCCATCCGCCTTTCCATGATCGAAAACGCGGCGATCCGCCTGGCCGCCAATATCAAGAAGACACAGAAAAGAGCCAACGCGCTGAAAAACATTACCATTCCCAGATATGAGGCTCTTTCAAAGGATATCCAGGAGGCCCTGGAGGAAAAAGAAAGAGAGGAATTCACCCGTCTGAAAGTGATCAAACGGATGAAACTCAGCTCCTCCTGACAAAAGTTATCCACATATGTACAGACAAATCCCCGGCAGCGACCCTGCCGGGGATTTTCACATTTAATATGATATTTGGAACTTTTTATGCCTTTGGCCAGACAAAAACCGGTTTTTGCCATAAATACCATTGTAAACGGCATTTTTGTCTGAGTCCTGATAACTTTTCTGTATTGTCTGATAATTGTATTTTCAAACACCAAATTTATTCTTTTAGGAGAAATATTTTCCAATATTTTCACATTGAGAATGTCAATAGAAATTCCGGATTTTTTGTCGAAATATGCAATTTTATGATTTTTCACCAAAACATCCGTTTCTTGTATTCTTATGTAAATCTCTCCATCCACATCTTTTTTATGTGGATAAAGTGGATAACTTTGTGTATAACTCGATTTTACAAGGTTTTCCACCTTTTCAAAATGTGGAAAACTTTTGTACTGAAATTTGTGCAATCCACATTTTTCGACAGACTTTGTGCAATGTGTCCAAAATCCGATTATTTGAGATACGTTCCGATCCCGAAAGGTGTCTCATAATTGTAATCAGATATTTTAATTCCTGTTGCCGAGGTACTTGCATGGATAATTTTTCCGTGGCCGATATACAACGCCACATGTCTGCTTCCGCCGTAACCGTAAAACACCAGGTCCCCTTTTTCAATATCTTTAATATCTTTTTTTACAGATGCCTGATACTGGGCGCCGGAAGTCCTGGGAAGATCATAGCCGAATTCTTTGAAAACCGACATTACAAATCCGGAACAATCTGTACCGTTCGTGAGACTGGTTCCCCCATATACATAGGGATTCCCTTCGAACTGAAGGGCGAAGTTCACGATCTCCTGCCTGTGAGCCACCCGTTTCGCCTCTTCCTGCCTGGCGGCTTCCTCTTTCGCCTCTCTGCGGATCTCTGACGCCTTCCGACGGACTTCCTCCGCACGGCGCTGTACTGTCCTTGCGTCTTCCGCTTTTTTCGTTTCTTCCTTGAGTTCCAGCCGCTCCCTGGCTTCTGTTTCCACATGGTCGACGATGCGGTCTGCGATCTCGGAAATCCCTCCGTCTTCTCTGGCAGTATTTCCCTTCGCTGCCGCAGATACTTCCTGTCCGCCGGTCTGCGGACTGCCGCCGAAATCCTCAGCCCGTACCCCTGCGGCTGAAACACACACGAGCATTCCCAAAATCACTGCTGCTGCTCTTCTTTTCATATTCAACTTCCCTCACTTTTATTAACCTTTTTTCTTTCTTTTTCATCAAAAATGATTCCTGTATGCGGTCTCCCCTCCGCATATAGCTGCGTATGTTAGCACAGCAAAAACCATTTGTCAAATCAGAAAAAATAAAACTGCAGGAAAATTCAGAATATGAAACATCTGCTTTTAGGCAATGTTCGCAGGATATCTCTGTAATATTATGTAAATTTGTATAAGTTTACAGTAATACGTCCGCCGGCCGGGAACACTGTTGACAGAATCAGAAAAATATGCCGGATTTCAAACTGTTAATAAAAATCATGAGTTCTGCAGAAGATATCTCTGCGCCGAAATTACGGCACAGGCGCCGTCGGCCACAGCCGTGACCACCTGGCGCAGAGGCTTGGTACGGAGATCTCCTGCGGCAAAAAGACCTGGCGCGGTTGTCACGCAGTCCTCCCCAGCAATGATATATCCGTTCTCATCCGTATCCATAAGCTCTTTTAGTTTCTCTGTATTGGGAACTACACCCACGGCGATAAAAACGCCGTCCACAGGCAGAAGCTGCTCCTCCTCTGTTTTTACGTTCCGGATCTTCAGTCCCGTAACCTCATCCTGGCCCTCCACAGCCACAGGAACCGTGTTCCAGAGGATACCCACATTCCCGCAGGCATTCAGTCTTTCCTGAAGAATCCTGTCGGCCCGCAGTTCCTCCCGGCGGTGTATGAGATATACTTTGCGGCAGATCCGGGAAAGAAAAAGTGCGTCCTCAACGGCAGTGTTGCCGCCGCCCACTACGGCTGCCGCCGCGTCTTTGTAAAAGGCACCGTCGCAGGTGGCGCAGTAGGAAACGCCCATGCCTGAAAGTTCTTCCTCGCCCGGAATACCGAGAGTTCTGTGCTCCGCTCCCAGAGCGAGGATCACTGTCCTGGACTGATATGCGTTTTTCTTTGTGCGGACGATCTTTATCTTTCCTTCATCCTCAACCGACAGCACATTCTCCTTCACCGGACACATTCCCAGCTTGTCCGCATGGGAAGCCATGGCTTCTCCCAGTTCCATACCGCTGATCTCAGGTATGCCGGGATAATTATCCACCTCATAAGTATTGACAACCTGCCCGCCCTGTGCAAACTTCTTTTCCAGCCACAGAGTATGAAGTCTCGCCCTGGAGGCATAGATCGCGGCGCTGATCCCGGCGGGACCCGCTCCTATAATAATCAAATCATAAATCTCTGACATATCCTCTCTCCCTTTCCGACAAACAAATCATTTGTCTGAGTTAAGTTTATCATACCAGTGTTCTTTTTCCAATATGATAATAGAAACAGTTATGATGAGGAGAACTGTATGTCTTTTTCATCACTGCGCAGATTCCGGACGCCTGCCCTTATCTCTCTCTTTCTGTGCATAACCTTTACAGCCGGCGTCGCTCTGGGGTATCTCACAAACCATGTCTGGTCCGAAAACGGACGGTTCGAAGCTTTTTCCCGGGAAGTTTTTGAACAGGAGGCTGCCGGAAACATGCTGAATCTCCACTACTCTCTGGCACATCCTGAAGAAAAGGGGATTGAGCGCCCCGCGCCTTCCCTGGGTACGGTCAGTTCGGATATGAGCGAAACCTTCCGGCTTTATGAAACTTACATAGAAAAACTCCGGGCTTTTGCCTTTTCGGAACTTTCCGAGGAAAACCGCCTCACTCTGGATATGCTGCTCCTGTATTTCCATACGCAGACTTCTCTGGAAGGAAACGAACTTCTGGAGGAAATGCTTTCGCCCAGTCTCGGCATCCAGGCCCAGCTCCCGGTCCTTCTGGCGGAATACGCCTTTTACGAAGATCAGGATATTTCCGATTATCTGAATCTGCTGATCTCCATAGAACCGTATTTCGACAGTATTCTTAAATTTGAACAGGAAAAAGCGGACGCGGGACTGTTCATGAGCGATGCAACGGCGGACCGGATCCTGGAGCAGTGCGCTTCTTTTATCCGCGATCCGGAATCCTGCTATATGATCGATCTTTTTGCGGAGCGCCTTGAGGAATACGGAAAATTTTCTCAGGAAGAACAGGAGGAACTGAACCGGCGGCACAAAGAGATCATCCTCGAAAAAGTGATCCCCGCCTACGAAAAACTGATGGCCGGCCTGCAGGCTCTGAAAGGTTCCGGAGTCTCCAGCCGCGGCCTTTCCCATTTCCCCGGCGGAAAGGAATATTACGAGTATCTTCTGAAAAGCCAGACAGGTTCCTATGTTCCTGTAGAACAGCTCCAGAAGCGCCTTCTCGCGCAGCTGGAAGAGGATATGAATACAATCCGGCTGATGCTGAAAGAACAGCCTTCTCTCCTGCGTAAGCTCACTGCAGGCGTGGATCTTCCGGATTTTTCTCCGGAAAAGGCGCTCTCCGTTCTGCAGCAGAAGATCGCCGGCGATTTTCCGGCCCTGGAAGAAACAGATTTCCAGGTCCGCTATGTCCACGAATCTATGGAGGATTACCTGAGCCCGGCTTTTTATCTCACGCCGCCGCTGGACACCGGAAGCCCCAATGTGATCTACATTAACCGTTCCGGCCGGAATCCCAATCTGGAACTTTTTACCACTCTCGCCCATGAGGGGTTCCCGGGACATTTGTACCAGACTGTGTATTTCGCTTCCTGCCGTCCTTCCGATATCCGCTATCTCATCAGCTGCAGCGGCTATGTGGAAGGATGGGCGACCTATATCGAATCCTACGCCTTTCAATACGCTGCTGCATATCTGGATGACGAAGCCGCAGCCGATCTTACCGCTCTTTCCTGGCTGAACCGCAGTATAAACCTGTGCATATATTCTCTTCTGGATATCGGGATCCACTATCAGGGCTGGAACGACTCCGCCGCCGCGCGTTTTCTCAGCGCTTTCGGTATTACCGATCCCGACGTTACAGAGGAGGTCTACCAGTATATCGTGGAAACACCGGGCAACTATCTGAAATATTATGGAGGATATCTGAATTTTCTTGATCTGAAAGAAGCGGTCAGGGAAGAGGAGGGAGACGATTTCAATCTGAAGGACTTTCACAAAAGAGTGCTGGAGGCCGGACCGGTACAGTTCCCGGTTCTTAAGAAGTATGTTCTGGGATAGAATCTGAGAAAAACAAAAAATCCCCGGCAGTTCCGGGAAAGGTAATACTTTCCCGGGTACGCCGGGGCCAAAAGCCTACTCTGCCTCTGCCTGATCTGTGTGTTCATAATTACGGAAGAAATTCTGAAGATTGCCCAGCACCTTCATCAGCACTTCTGTTTCCTCCTTATTCAGTCCGTCCAGAACGGCAAGCACCATTCTGTCGTGGAACATCCGGTGATGGTTATACGCCCGCTCGCCTTTCGCGGAAAGGGACACCAGGACGATCCTCCTGTCCTTCTCACTGCGGACACGTTTGACGTATCCTTTTTTTACAAGGTTATTGATAGCAATGGTTACTGTACCCACCGTCACCGAAAGCGCCTTCGCCACCGCTGACATATTTTTTTTCTCGTGTATGCCGATCGCTTCTATTACATGCATGTCGTTTACGGAAATATCTTTATACTCAGAGGTGATCAGCGCTTTTTCTTCGATTCCCATGATTTCCTTGAACAGCTTTACAAGCACGTCGTTCACTGTTTCGTATGAATTTGTCATAAACGCCTCTCCTTCCTTTTTTATCTGTTTCTATTATACCCCAAAATACTTTGAAATACAAAGTATTTTTTTTAACAAATTCTTTCAATAAACCAGGCAATTTGCTATAATAGAACAGAAGCAGATAAACTGCGGCGTCCTTTTTCATCAGGACCTCGGAAAATATAAAGGAAGCGTTATGAAAAAAAATCAGAATATACCTTTGAATTACAGAGAAAGAAACAATTCCCGGATCGCTCTGATCTGCTCTGTGGCAGTTCTCGTCGTACTGGTTCTGTTCTTTCATCAGCTGGACTATGTACTGATCCAGAAACCTCAGGACGAAGCGGCCCGGCAGGCGGAGGAAGAGAAGGCCGCCGCGGAACTGGCCGCCAACACACCGGAAGTAACCACAGCGTCTGTCATTGCCGTAGGAGACAATCTCTACCATGACAATATTATCTGGAGCGGACAGGATGATTCTGGAGAATGGAATTACGATCACCTCTACACCAATGTTCTGGACGAGATCCAGAGCGCGGATATCGCCATGGTGGACCAGGAGACGGTCTTCACCACAGATCATGATACCGTCAGCGGTTATCCCACATTCGCTACTCCAACGGAAGCAGGCGACGCTCTGATCAAGGCGGGATTTGATGTAATCGAGTCCGCTACAAATCATATTGACGATTACGGTTATGACTATCTGGAACAGACTCTCAATTTCTGGGAGACGAATTATCCGGAGATCCCTGTGCTGGGTATTCACTCCACCCAGGAAGACGCCAATACCGTCAAAACTCTGGAAGTCAACGGTATTACCATTGCTTTTCTGGACTATACATACGGAACCAATAATTCCGGCGGCGGAGAAGGCCGGGAATATATGATCGATATTTTCGACAAAGAAAAAGTTTCCTCCATGATCGCTCAGGCCAGAGAGATCAGCGACTGTGTGATCTTCGTGGCGCACTGGGGCAAAGAGGGCGAGCCCATGCCTACGGAATACGAAAAAGAATGGGCGGTTTTCCTGATGCAGCAGGGCGTGGACGTAGTGATCGGAGGCCATCCGCATACCCTGCAGCCTTACGGCCGGATATCGGATGACGAGGGACACAGCATGCTGATCTTCTATTCCCTCGGCAACTTTGTTTCTACTCAGGAATCCCTCACCGGGCTTCTGGGCGGCATGGCCGGATTCACGATCCAGAAATCCACTTTAAAAGGCGAGTCCACGATCGAGATTCTGGACGCGGAAGTAAAGCCTCTTGTTATGCATTACAATAACGAGACAGGCGAATACGGGCCTTATATGCTGGAAGACTATACAGAGGAACTTGCCTCTCAGCACAGCGTGCGGGAGATCATCGGGGATGAATTTACCCTTTCCGGTCTGCAGGAAAAATTTGACGAGATCATGTCCCTGAACGTGGAACCCTCCACGAATACAGATCTCCTTGACGTCACTTTTGACTATGAGCTGAACATGTACGATCCCAACGGAAATATCGTGGAGGACGTCTGGTCCATTACGGCGGACCAGTACCGCCAGGAACAGGCGGAAGACTCTTCCG
>DWXL01000019.1 GCA_019119235.1 Candidatus Blautia excrementigallinarum
ATCAGATCCTCCAGACTGATAAAATAAGGATTCCCCGCAAAGGTGGAAAAAGACTGGTATGGAGAATCTCCGTAACTGGTGGGACCCAGAGGCAAAATCTGCCAGTAGCCCTGTCCCGCCGCTTTCAGGGCATCCACAAACTCATACGCGCTTCTGGAAAAACATCCGATTCCATATTTCGACGGCAGGCTGCTCACCGGGAGCAGCACACCGCATTGTCTCCTGTATCCCATATTGTCTCTCCTTCTGTTCTGTATTTCCGGATTCGTTTCCGGTAACGATATCACACTGACATAGTGACACATTCCATTTACACTGTCAATGTTCAAATCTGTGAATTCCTGTTAAATTTTTCGGGAAAATGTTGAACAGCGCCCGGTATTCCCCGATATCTCCGGGAACCTGTGGGGCGTTTATTTCTCCGCCGCTTTCTGCGCGTAAGCCGTCGTCACAAGTTTATCGTAATCCACTCTCTCCTTAAGCTCTCCCGATTCCTCCAGAATATCCTGAAGAAGTTCAAAACTTTCTTTTGCAAAGACAAGATTCTCCTTCCAGGTATCCTGTTCGTAATAGCGCGTCACGATCGTTGTAATGGTCTCCAGATCTGTTTCCGGGAACTGAGGCGCGATCACAGCGGCGATCTCCGCCGGCGTATGGGTCTGCACATATTCCATCCCTTTCTGCAGGCCGTTTGTAAATTTCTGTATAACTTCCGGATGTTCTTCCATATAACTGGTCTTCGCGCTGTAGGAGGTATAAGGCACATAGCCGGAATCCACGCCGAGGGATGCCACCACATAGCCGGCGCCCTCCTGCTCAAGGGCTGTGGCGGAAGGTTCAAATTCCACTGTAAATTCCGCGGAATCGTCCCCTGTGAAAGCCGCCGCCGTAGACCCGAAATCAATACTCTGGTCAATGGTAAGATCTTTCTGCGGATCGATACCGTTTTTGCGGAGGATATATTCAAATACCATTTCCGGCATACCGCCCTTGCGCCCTCCCAGAACTTTCTTTCCTTTCAGATCCGACCACTGGAAATCCGGCATCTCTTCCCTGGCCACCAGGAAATTCCCCGCCCGCTGGGTAAGCTGCGCAAAATTCACCACCGGATCCGTCGCCCCTTCCTGATAGGCGTACACAGAAGCCTCGGCTCCCATGAAACCGATATCCGCTTCACCGGAAATCACCGCCGTCATCACCTTATCGGCTCCGAATCCGTTCACCAGATCAATCTTCAGCCCTTCTTCCTCAAAATAGCCTTCTTCAATGGCCACATACTGAGGCGCGTAAAAAATGGAGTGCGCCACCTCATTTAAGGTCACTTCTGTCAGCTCTTCCTTCTCCTCTGCCGAAACCGCCGCAGGCAGAGCGGCCACAGCCAGCACCGCCGCAAGGGCGGCTGCGATAAACTTCTTTTTCATCCATCACTTCTCCTTTTTTATTTACACACTGTCTCAGAAAATTCAGAAGACAGTTTCTCCTGCTATCCTATGCGCGCGGCGGGAAAAAGTGCTTTCTTTTCCACATACTATAAGATATAATTTAATCATAGCGTCAGGGAACAGATGACAGTACGCTCCCGGCGCAACATATTTACGAAAGAAGGATAATTCTTATGAAACTGAATCCGTTCTGCATGTGCTGCGCTGTAAACAAGCAGGAAAAGTCCATCCGCAGATTTTCCGATATGGACAGGAAAACAGAATATATGAAAAAAGTCATGGGCGTGCTTGCCAATGCCTCAGAGGAGGACTGCGCTCCCAGCATTTCCCAGAATCTGAAAAAACTTTACAGCAGTTTCTGGGATCAGCCTGAGGAAGATTATTCCCGGATAAAGCACGAATTCAACCGGCTGATGCTGGATGTCGAGGATTCTGTGGAGAAAAAAATCCGGTTGTCCGCCGATCCGCTGGAAACGGCGCTGGTCTACGCCCGCATCGGCAACTATATCGATTTTGCCGCCCTTGCGGAAGTCAGTCCGGAATTTATTCTTTCTCTTCTGGATTCCGAGAACAAGGACCCCCTTGATCCGGAAGAATACAGCTGTTTTCTCGAGGAACTCCGTCAGGCGAAAAAACTCGTATACATCACCGACAACTGCGGTGAGATCGTTCTGGATAAACTGGCTGTCAAAATCCTGAAAGAACAGTACCCGGATCTGGATATCACCGTCCTTGTCAGGGGATTCCCCACCGTCAACGACGCCACCCTGGAAGACGCCGAGGAGACCGGGATGACAGCCGTTGCAAAGGTGATCGGAAACGGGAGCAACGTATGCGGCACCTGGTTTCCGGGAATCAGCCCGGAAGCGAAAGAGCTTCTGGACAGCGCGGATATTCTTCTGGCCAAAGGCCAGGGTAACTTTGAAACGCTGAACGGATGCGGCCTGAATATCTATTATCTGTTTCTCTGCAAATGTGAATGGTTCCAGATGCAGTTCAGCGCCCGTCCCCTTGAAGGCATGTTTCTGAATGAACGCCGTGCGGTCTCTGCCGGAAACAATGACTGATTCCCGCGCTTTGCAGATAATTCGTCATTCTGACAGGATATTTTTCC
Organism: Candidatus Blautia excrementigallinarum; assembly: GCA_019119235.1. GTDB lineage: Bacteria > Bacillota > Clostridia > Lachnospirales > Lachnospiraceae > Blautia_A > Blautia_A excrementigallinarum. Next base: position 2,557 of record DWXL01000019.1, read on the forward strand.
ATTTCCGGCAGGTTGACGGACCTTCCCCGGGATTTCGTCAATCTGCCAATAAACCTCTGAAATATTTGTGTGATTCATCTCTGGCGGCAATATGCTGATTCAGATATACTGAGTACAGTTCAAAACGAAATACTTCATCACACAATTATTTGGAGGGAAAATCAATGGCAAGCTTATCCTTACAGCACATTAACAAAACATATCCCAACGGTTTTGAAGCGGTTAAAGACTTCAACCTTGAGATCAAAGACAAAGAATTTATCATTTTCGTAGGACCGTCCGGATGCGGTAAATCCACCACCCTGCGTATGGTTGCAGGTCTGGAGGAGATCACCAGCGGTACTCTGAAGATCGGCGATAAAGTCATGAACGATGTA
>DWXL01000020.1 GCA_019119235.1 Candidatus Blautia excrementigallinarum
TTCTTTCCCGGCAGCCTCAACACTGAGCTGGGAGATCGTGTTTGTCAGTTCATTATATTGAGCATCCAGTTCCGCCAGATAGGCTTCCAGCTCCTGCTTCTTGCTTTCCAGACTGCTGATATTCGCCTGCGCCTGGGCAAGTCCGGCCTGGGCCTCCTGTTTCTGAGCCTGCGCTGCGGCAATCTGATCCTCTGTGGATGCGTAAACAGTGCTTCCCAGAGTCCCTGCCGTCAGTATACAGGTCATTAACAGTACCAGAACTTTCTTTATCTTCATATTAACACCTCTTACTTGTTTTGTAGGTCAAGTATAACACACTTTTTTAAAAAATCAATACTTTTATTTTATTTTTGTAATATGTTTGTAACATTTGGCAGTAAAACGCAAAAAAAGAAGGACCCGAATCGCCCTCTCACTTGCATGTTCCGGCATTCAAATCCTTCTTGTTACTATTTCATTACGTTCGTTGCAATTCTATTACAGATATCCGGTGTTATTCTGCCGCTGCCTCAATCTGTTCGTCCGTCTCTTCAGCCATAACCTCCTGATATTTGTCAAGAATCATTGTCTGTATCCTATCTCTTGTCACAGAATTAATAGGATGCGCGATATCACGGTATTCTCCGTCTGTGGCCTTGCGGCTCGGCATAGCGATAAACAGTCCTTTTTCACCTTCGATCACTTTGATGTCATGAACAACAAATTCATCGTCGATGGTAATGGAAACAACTGCTTTCATTTTTCCTTCTTTCGCAACTTTTCTCACACGTACATCTGTAATATTCATCTTTTTCTGCCCCTTTCATTTTCAGTATGTGCTTTTCGCGTCAGCCGGACGCACAGATCCTAAAGCACATATCTTTCATTTTTTTCTACGACGATCTTTACCTCGTCGCCGCCGCGGAAATCAGAATCCGCCCTGATCGTATCCCGGCTCTCCACAATACAGTTCTCAATGCGGGTATTATCTCCCACATATACGTCGTTGAGGATCACTGAGTTTCTGATCACACAGCCGTTGCCTACAAATACATCCTTGAACAGTACGGAATTCTCCACTATTCCATTGATGATACAGCCACTGGCAACCAAGCTGTTCTTTACCACTGCGCCGGGATTATATTTCGCCGGCGGCAGATCGTCTATTTTCGTCTTAATGGACGGCTCCTGCTTAAAGAAATAATTCCGGATCTCAGGTTTCAGGAAATCCATATTCGTACGGTAATAAGATTCCACTGTGGAAATATTACTCCAGTAGGAATCGATCTTATAACCGTAGATCCGTTTCAGATTCTTATAACGGATGAGGATATCATTCACAAAATCATGCCTGCCTTCCTGTGCAGCCCTCTCGATCAGTTCGATCAGCTGTCTTCTCCGTATCACATAGATTCCTGTAGATACGGTGTTATAGGAAGAGATGATCGGTTTTTCCTCGAATTCCTCGATCCTGCAGTCTTCATTCATACGCAGAACGCCGAAGCGCTCCACTTCCGCCTGATCGCGGCAGGTAGTACAGACCACCGTAATGTCCGCTCTCTTTGCAATGTGGAACTCCAGCACCTTATTGTAGTCCATCCGGTAAATACCGTCTCCGGAAACGATCACCACATACGGTTCATGACTGTTCTTCAAAAAAGAAATATTCTGATGGATCGCATCGGCCGTCCCCTGATACCACAGGCTGTTCTCCTTGGTGATCGTCGGCGTGAATACATAAAGGCCGCCCTGCTTCCTTCCGAAGTCCCACCATTTGGAAGAACTCAGATGCTCGTTAAGGGACCGGGCATTGTACTGAGTCAGCACCGCCACTTTCTGAATGTGGGAATTCGCCATATTGCTCAAAGCGAAGTCAATGGCTCTGTAGCTACCCGCCACCGGCATCGCCGCAATAGCTCGCTTATTTGACAGTTCTCTCATCCGGCTGTTGTTCCCGCCTGCAAGAATAATCCCCAGCGCTCTCATGCCTTATCACCGTCCTTCGCCTTTATTACTCTTCCGCTTTCCAGCACTCCGCCGGGATAGTCCTCCGGTGCGGTTATGCCTGAAATGGCAGTGTTCTTGCCGATCTTCACATGATCGGGAATATAACTATGTTCTCCGACAGTAGCAATACCGAAGGCATATACCGCAGGTTTAAGTTCATTGGGGGCCTCCTCGCCGCACCCCAGGACCACGCCCTGTCCGATGGTAACGTCCTCCGCCACAATGGCCTTATCCATAACGGTTCCGTCGCCCACCACAGAATTCCTCATAATAATAGAATCTCTGATCACACAGTTCCTGCCGATCACCACGTTAGGTCCGATGATGGAATGGTGGACTTCCCCGTAAATCTCGGTGCCTTCTCCTATAAGGCAGCGGTCTGTAACCGCGTCTTCCGATATATACTGGGGCGGGATAATGTCCCCTTTCGTGTAGATCTTCCAGAATTCCTCGTAAAGATTGAATTCCGGTATGATATCGATCAGTTCCATATTGGCCTCCCAGTAGGAGCCCAGAGTTCCCACATCCTTCCAATATCCGTTGTACTCATAGGCAAAAAGCCTCTGCCCCTTCTCTTTGCAGTAGGGCAGGATGTGCTTGCCGAAATCACAGTTGGTCTGATTCTTCAGTGCAATAAGGGCTTCCCGCAGGACCGGCCAGCTGAAGATATAGATTCCCATGGAAGCAAGATTACTGCTGGGATGCTCCGGCTTCTCCTCGAACTCCGTGATCCGCCCGGTCTCGTCTGCCACCATGATGCCGAAACGGCTGGCTTCCTCAATGGGAACCGGCATACACGCTATGGTAATATCGGCTTTATTCGCCTTATGAAAATCCAGCATAACCTCATAATCCATCTTATAGATATGATCTCCGGAAAGGATCAGCACATAATCCGGATGATACTGTTCCATATAATCGATATTCTGGAAGATTGCGTTCGCTGTGCCCGTATACCATTCACTGTTCGTACTCTTCTCATAAGGAGGAAGAACGGTAACTCCACCCTCGTTCCTGTCCAGATCCCACGGAATGCCGATCCCGATATGCGTATTCAGACGCAGAGGCTGATACTGTGTCAGGACTCCTACCGTATCGATACCGGAATTAATGCAGTTGCTCAGGGGAAAATCTATGATACGATATTTCCCACCAAAAGCGACAGCAGGTTTCGCAACCTTCTCTGTCAACACACCAAGTCTGCTGCCCTGACCGCCTGCCAGAAGCATAGCGATCATTTCTTTCTTGATCATCGCGCACTCACCCCTTGTATGTTATGATTTTTGATTATAACATACTCTACCAGATTAGTGAACATTTTTTATAATATTTTCGCACAAATTTTCATTTTTATAGCGTTATTGCACATATTTTTATCATCTCAAAAAGATATTATTCTATTTTAACTGTATATTCTGTATATTTTATACGCATGTTTTCAACACATTTTATGATTTTTTCATACTTTCCATTTCAAAAGTCATGCTTTTCATTTTCGTACCCGGGATGTATAATATTAATGAAATTAAATTAAGGAGATTTTGTTATGTATCAGATAGACTTTCACACACCTCTTGCCGTACATTTTATCGGCATCGGCGGCATCAGCATGAGCGGACTTGCCGAGATACTTCTGGAGGAAGGATTCCATATTTCCGGTTCTGACGCGAAAGAAAGCGCTCTCACCGACGCCCTTGAGAAAAAAGGCGCCCGGATATATTACGGCCAGCGGGCTTCCAACATCAGCGACTCTACCGACGTTGTCGTATACACAGCGGCGATCCATCCGGATAATCCGGAGTTTGCCCGGGCAAAGGAACTGGGGATCCCCATGCTCACCAGAGCCGAACTTCTGGGACAGATCATGCGCAACTATGACACTCCCATCGCAGTGGCCGGAACCCACGGCAAGACCACGACGACTTCCATGCTGTCCCACATCCTCCTGAAAGGAGACTGTGATCCCACCATCAGCGTGGGCGGCATTCTTCCCGCTATCGGAGGAAACATCCGGGTGGGACAGTCAGAGACTTTCCTCACGGAAGCCTGCGAATATACCAACAGCTTTTTAAGCTTTTTCCCGAAAATCAGCATCATCCTGAACATGGATGCCGACCATCTGGATTTCTTTAAGGATATTGACGATATCCGCCGCTCCTTCCGCAGATTCGCCGAACTTCTTCCTGCGGACGGCACTCTGATCATCAATGCGGACACGCCTGAGTACCAGAGTATCACAGAGGGGCTTCCCTGTCAGGTGATCACCTACGGACTGGAAAACAATGCAGATTATACCGCGTCTGACATTACCTATGATGAATTTGGACACGCTTCTTTTAACGTAAGATATAAGGGCAGTGATCTCGGCAGATGTTCCCTGAAGGTTCCCGGCAGCCATAATGTGTCAAACGCGCTTTCAGCAGTTGCCGCAGGCCGGCTTCTTAACCTTCCCTGGGAAGTGATCGCGGACGGGCTTTTAAGCTTCACCGGCACGGACCGCCGTTTCCAGTACAAGGGCACGGTAGGCGGCGTTACCATTATTGACGATTACGCCCATCATCCCACTGAGATCGAGGCAACGTTAAAAGCTGCCGCCAATTATCCCCACCGCAAAGTGTGGTGCGTATTCCAGCCTCATACATACACCCGTACCAAAGCGCTGCTTCCCGAATTCGCACAGGCGCTGACGCTGGCGGACCATGTGGTCCTGGCGGACATATACGCCGCAAGGGAGACAGATACCCTGGGGATCTCCTCAGAGGATCTGGCGGACAGGATCCGCGAACTGGGAACCCCCTGCGAATATTTCCCGACCTTCGATGAAATCGAAAATTTTCTTCTGAAAAATTGTACACAGGGCGACCTGTTGATAACTATGGGAGCGGGAGACGTTGTAAATATTGGAGAACAGCTTCTCGGCAAATAGTTATCCACATTATCCACATGTTTATACACATCTTTTTCCGTGTAGAGCATGTGGATTTTTTTGCCTTCAGAACTCGACATAATTCTGCGGCGATTTTACCCTGTCTTTACGAAAAAATGCCAATTTTCGGCTTCTTTTGCAGTTGTCCGTAATTTCCGGCTTCTTTTTTTATCCACATTATCCACATTATCCACTGTCTGCTGTGGACAAAGCCGTTTCCGCCCTGTACGGGGATTCCCGGCCAGAAAGGGTATTCTCATTTAAAAAATCTTATGCTATACTACGTGTACAGCATTTTGACCGGATCAGGATACGATTCAGAAAGCAGGCGACGATCCATGGGTATGATCACATTAAAGAACGCCTCCCCGCAGGAGGCGACATTTTTACCGAATATATTTATCGACGACTACATGCCGGAAGCGAATGGCGAGTTCGTAAAGGTATACATCTACCTTCTGCGTACAATGGCCAGCTCTCCGGTTTCTTTCAGCCTGGAGGAAATGGCGGACCGCCTTCTGTGCACCGAGCGGGACATTCTGCGGGGACTGAAATACTGGGCGCGCCAGGGACTTCTGGACCTGGAACTTACCGACAGCCGGGAACTGGTTTCCGTCACCGTACTCCTTCCCGGGCCGAAGACTGCCGGCAGGGAGACTCCCGCAGCTTCCGGCAGGACAGAAGGACAGCGGAGCGGCGCTTCCGCGGCGGCTCTGACTCCCTCAAGGGTCAGCGAACTGAAACAGAACGAGGAGATCGTCCAGCTTCTGTATATTGCCGAACAGTATCTGGGTAAGACCCTGACTGCTTCTGAAGTTCAGAAGATCCTGTTCTTCTACGACGGTCTGGG
>DWXL01000170.1 GCA_019119235.1 Candidatus Blautia excrementigallinarum
TGGAAACAACAAAAACAACATAAAACAACAAGATTTCCTTGACATTCCTGATCGAAAGGAGTAAAATCTCCTTAGAAATAAAAAAGAAACCAAAATGCTTAAGGAGGAAAATGGCATGGTAAACGAATTTGAAATCAAAAAACAGATTTGCGACATCGGCAGAAGGATCTACAACCGCAATATGGTGGCTGCAAACGACGGAAACATTTCCGTAAAGCTCAATGACAATGAGTTCCTCTGCACCCCCACAGGTGTGTCCAAAGGATTCATGACACCTGAGTATATCTGTAAGGTAAACGCAAAAGGTGAAGTGATCCAGGCGAATCCGGGATTCAAACCCTCTTCCGAGATCAAGATGCACATGAGAGTGTATGAGAAACGTCCGGATGTAGGATCTGTCGTACATGCTCATCCCATCTATGCAACATCCTTCGCTATTGCAGGCATTCCGCTGACACAGCCGATCATGCCCGAGGCAGTTATTGCTCTGGGATGCGTACCCATCGCTGAGTACGGCACACCTTCCACAATGGAGATCCCGGACAACCTTGAGAAATACCTTCCGTATTTCGACGCAGTTCTTCTGGAGAACCACGGTGCTCTTACCTGGTCCACAGACCTGAACGCAGCTTACATGAAGATGGAATCTGTTGAGTTCTACGCTCAGCTTCTGTATCAGAGCAAGCTTCTGGGCGGCCCGAAGGAATTCGACGAGAAGAACATTGAGAAACTGTACGCTATCCGCCGTAAATTCGGTATGCCCGGCAAACATCCGGCAAATATCTGCCTGAACAAAGACAAACTGAACTGTCATAACTGCGGCGCATGCGCTGGCGAAGACTATAAGCAGTTCCCGGGATATCAGTATGATTTCGTTGGCAAGAACTGCGGCGACAAGAAAGATAACGCTGCTGACGCTGAGCTTGTTGCAAACATCACAAAACAGGTTATGGCACAGCTGGGAATGAAATAATTTCCAGTCTGCATACATAAGTTATTTGACGGAATATGAAGGAGGACAATCTCATGCCAATAAGTGAGAGCATGGTACAGGACATTGTACAGGAAGTTATGGCAAAGATGCAGATTGCTGATTCTCCGGCCGGGAAACATGGTATTTTCAAAGATATGAACGACGCGATCGAGGCTGCGAAGAAAGCAGACCAGATCGTCCGGAAGATGTCCATGGACCAGAGAGAAAAAATCATTACATCCATACGTAAGAAGATCAAAGAGAACGCTGAGGTCCTTGCGCGTATGGGCGTTGACGAGACCGGAATGGGTAATGTGGGCGACAAGATCCTGAAACATCACCTTGTTGCAGACAAGACTCCGGGAACAGAGGATATCACTACGACCGCATGGTCAGGAGACAGAGGCCTTACTCTGATCGAGATGGGACCCTTCGGCGTGATCGGCGCGATCACCCCCTGCACCAATCCCAGTGAAACGATCCTCTGCAATACCATCGGCATGCTGGCGGGCGGCAACACTGTAGTGTTCAATCCCCATCCCCAGGCGATCAAGACATCTATTTACGCGATCAATCTTCTGAACGAGGCTTCCCTGGAAGCCGGCGGTCCGGATAATATCGCGGTAACAGTAGAACATCCCACGCTGGAGACCAGCAACATCATGATGAAGCACAAAGATATCCCGCTGATCGCGGCTACAGGCGGTCCGGGTGTTGTTACGGCGGTTCTTTCCTCCGGTAAGAGGGGAATCGGCGCAGGCGCAGGCAATCCGCCGGCAGTTGTGGACGATACCGCGGATATCCGCAAGGCGGCTCAGGATATCGTGAACGGATGTACATTTGACAACAATCTTCCCTGCATCGCAGAGAAGGAGATCGTTGCAGTATCCTCCGTTGTGGACGAACTGATGCACTACCTGATCACAGAGAACGACTGCTATCTTGCTTCCAAAGAGGAACAGGACAAACTGACTTCCGTAGTGCTTCAGGGCGGCAAACTGAACCGTAAATGTGTTGGACGCGACGCGAGAACACTTCTTTCCATGATCGGAGTCAATGCACCGGCAAACATCCGCTGCATCGTATTCGAAGGACCGAAGGAACATCCGCTGATCGCGACGGAGCTTATGATGCCGATTCTCGGCGTTGTAAGAGCGAAGGATTTTGACGACGCTGTTGAGCAGGCTGTATGGCTTGAGCACGGCAACCGCCATTCCGCGCACATCCATTCCAAGAACATTGACAACATTACAAAATACGCTAAGGCAATCGACACAGCCATCCTTGTGAAGAACGCTCCGTCTTACGCTGCGCTGGGATTCGGCGGTGAAGGTTACTGTACCTTTACGATTGCAAGTCGTACAGGCGAGGGACTGACAAGCGCGAGCACCTTTACCAAGAGAAGACGCTGCGTTATGTCTGACAGTCTCTGCATTCGCTGATCAGGAGGACATAGACAATGGATATGAACAACATTAATATCGAAGAAATCGTGAAACAGGTTCTCTCCGGAATGACAGGAACCGGCGCATCTGCGTCCGCTCCGGCAGCTGCTCCCGCTCCGGCGGCAGCTCCCGGTGTGATCCCGAAGACCGCAAGAGTTGCGATGATGACAGAGAAGAAGCACTTCGAACTGCAGGAGTATCCCCTTCCGGAAGTTGGAGACGACGATATCCTGGTTAAGGTTGAAGGCTGCGGCGTCTGCGGAACCGATGCTCACGAATACAAAAACGATCCCTTCGGCCTGATTCCGGTAGTTCTGGGACATGAAGGAACCGGCGAGATCGTTGCAATGGGTAAGAACGTCAAGGTCGACACAGCCGGCAAACCGGTAAAAATCGGTGACAAGGTTGTTACCTGTATGATCTTCAAGGATGATCCGGAGATCACAATGTTTGACCTGAACAAGAAGAACGTGGGCGGCGCTGACGTTTACGGACTTCTCCCGGATGACGATGTGAAGTTCAACGGCTGGTTCGCTGACTACATCTTCATCAGAGGCGGCAAATTCGGTTCCACATTCTTCAATGTAAGTGATCTGGATCTGGATTCCCGAATCCTCATCGAGCCCTGCGCGGTTCTTGTACACGCAGTTGAGAGAGCGAAAACAACCGGCATCCTGAAGTTCAACAGCAGAGTTGTGGTTCAGGGATGCGGACCTATCGGTCTTATCTGTATCGCAGTTCTCCGTACCATGGGCGTGGAAAATATCTGCGCGGTAGACGGAAACGAACAGCGCCTTGCATTCGCCAAGAGAATGGGCGCGGATACATCTGTAAACTTTATGAACTATCAGGGAATCGAAGCCCTGACAGACGCTGTCAAAGAGGCACAGGGAGGCCATCTTGCAGACTTTGCGTTCCAGTGTACCGGTAATCCGAAAGCACACGCAAACATCTACAAATTCATCCGCAACGGCGGCGGTCTCTGCGAACTTGGTTTCTTTATCAACGGCGGCGACGCAACGATCAATCCGCACTTTGATCTGTGCTCCAAAGAGATCAACCTTGTAGGATCCTGGGTATACAACCTGAGAGATTATGCTACAACATTTGATTTCCTTAAGAGAGCCAAGGCAATCGGACTTCCGATGTCTGAACTGATCACTCATAAGTTCCCGCTGGAGGAGATCAACGAAGCGCTTGAAACCAACCTGGCTATGACAGGACTCAAGATCGCGATCGTGAACAAATAATCCGGGAGCAGTAAAGGAGAAGCAAAATGGCAGATGCTGTAGGAATTTTGGAAGTATTCGGGCTGGCTACAGCCTTTGTAGCGGCTGATGCCGGATGCAAGGCGGCGAACGTCCGCCTGGAAGTATTCGATAAGAACAAACCGGCGAATGCCGACAGCCTGCCAGTACCGCTTCTGGTATGCATTAAGTTCCGGGGCAGTGTAACGGATGTAACGGCAGCCGTTGAAGCCGGAATGGAAGTTGCGGACCGGATGACTGGCGTGGTACAGCATTATGTGATCCCCAATCCCGAGGAGGGAACGAGGAAGATGCTGAAAATAAGCGCTTTGGATAAGGATTAGGACCTGTCCGAAGCAGATAAAACTTTCTAATTAACAAACATATTCAGGAGGAATGAATCATGGCACAGGAAGCTTTAGGAATGGTGGAAACCAGAGGACTCACTGCAGCAATCGAAGCGGCAGATGCAATGACAAAGGCTGCTGAGGTTACCTTAGTGGGAACAGAGAAGATCGGTTCCGGACTGGTAACAGTAATGGTACGCGGCGACGTAGGCGCTGTTAAGGCAGCAGTAGAGAGCGGAAGCACAGCAGCTTCCAGACTCGGCGAGCTGGTTGCAACACATGTAATCCCGAGACCCCACAATGATGTGGAGAAGATCCTGCCCTCCATCTAAATAACAGATGAACGCCTCCGCGTGGAGGCTTAAGAGCAGAATCCGGGCGGTAAGGCGCAAATCAGGGAAAAGGAGTTCGCTCATGAACAAGGCATATGGTTTTATAGAGATCACAGGTGTCGTGGCGGCACTGGATGCTCTGGACATTATGTGTAAAACTGCAGACGTTGAGCTGGCGTCCTGGGAACGTAAGCTGGGCGGACGACTGGTAACTCTTATTGTACAGGGTGATGTATCGGCTGTGACGGAGGCAGTTGAGACCGCAGCAGCCAAGGCAATTAAGAAACCAGCGAGTTATGCAGTAATTGCACGGCCACATGAAGAGATCGTTAAGATCGTGGAGCTGAGTGCAAGCCGATGGAAAAAGACGGAGAAGGCGGAAGATAAATAAGAAATGCCCGAACGTCGGAAAAGTAAACAGGGGAACATATCCCCGCTATCAATGATCCATAAGGAGGAAAAATCATGACACAGGAAGCATTAGGAATGGTGGAAACCAGAGGACTTACAGCAGCAATCGAGGCAGCAGACCAGATGTGCAAGGCAGCTAACGTTGTCCTTGTAGGAACAGAGAAGATCGGTTCCGGACTGGTAACCGTTATGGTACGCGGCGACGTAGGCGCTGTTAAATCTGCAGTAGAGAGCGGAAGCACAGCAGCTTCCAGACTCGGCGAGCTGATCGCCACACATGTAATCCCGAGACCGCACACAGACGTTGAGAAAATCCTTCCGGTATTAAAGTAAAGGAAATTTCACAGAGTGAAATTTCCGCCCCAGATTGACTTGGTCAATCTGTTTCCTTCAGGGAAAATACAGAGCGAAACATTAAATACAACGGGAAGCAGGTGTGTTCTTGGAAACGAAAAATATTGAACTGATCACTAAAATGGTTGTTGAAGCCATTAATCAGAGTGAAAGCAAAAGCGGAGGCTTCATGGTTCCCATCGGCGTTTCCGCAAGACATATTCACCTGACACAGGAGCACGTAGAGGCTCTGTTCGGACCGGGATATCAGCTGACGAAGAAAAAAGAACTCATGGGCGGACAGTTCGCGTCCAACGAAACTGTCACGATCGTGGGTCTGAAGCTTCGCGCGATCGAGAATGTAAGAATTCTGGGACCGGTCCGCAAGGCTTCCCAGGTAGAGGTATCTGCTACAGATGCCATTAAGCTGGGAATGAAGGTTCCGGTTCGTGAATCCGGCGATATCAAAGGCAGCGCGCCCATCGCTATCGTGGGACCGAAAGGAGCCCTTTATCTGAAAGAGGGATGTATCGTGGCAATGCGCCATATCCATATGTCCCCCAAGGATGCTCAGGCTGCAGGCGTGAAGGACGGAGATATCGTTTCCGTTAAGGCTGACAACGAGCGCGGCACGATCTTCAATCACGTGAAGATCCGCGTGGACGACAGCTTCACGCTGGAGATGCACATCGATACTGATGAGGCGAACGCAGCGCAGATTGCCACAGGCAATACAGTTACCATAATCAAATAATATTCCTCCAGTGATAAGCCGGTGGCACACGCCACCGGCATCGGAGGATTATAATGAATTAGTGCGGAGGCTCACATGATTGTAGGCAAAGTAGTTGGAAGCGTGGTTTCCACGCGGAAAAGTGAAAAACTGATCGGACAGAAATTTATGATTGTAGAGCCGGTGCATCATATGAAATCAGAACTCAGCCAGATCGTCGCGATCGATATCATCGGCGCGGGAATCGGCGAATATGTATTGGTGGCACAAGGAAGCGCGGCCCGTATCGGCTGCGGCGAAGAAACAGCACCTATCGATGCGGCCATTGTAGGTATCATCGATGACGGTGCGGGATTGGAGTAACGCCATGGAAATCAAAGAATTACAGAAAATAATGCAGGAGGGCGGCGTAGTCGGCGCCGGAGGCGCCGGATTCCCCACCTATGCAAAGCTTACAGACAAGGCGGACACGATTCTCATGAACTGTGCGGAGTGCGAACCTCTGCTGAAACTGCACAGACAGCTGCTGGAAAAACATGCATATGAGATCATGAAGACATTTCATCTGATCGCGGAGACTGTCGGCGCTTCAGAGGCCATTATCGGCATCAAGAAATCTTATGTGCAGACAGTGAAAGCGCTGCAGCAGCATATCGAGGAATTTCCGGGGATGCGGATACATCTCCTGGATGAAGTATATCCCATGGGCGATGAGGTGGTTCTGATCTATGAGGCTACCGGACGTGTAGTAAGACCTGGCGGACTGCCTATTGAGCAGGGTGTCATCGTATTTAACGTAGAGACTATATATAATGTGTACCGCGCAGTGGAGAAACAGAAGCCTGTTACAGACAAATATATTTCTGTTGTGGCAGAAGTGGATCATCCTGTAACAGTCCGCGTTCCCCTTGGCTGCACACTGGACGAAGTTGTGGAGCAGGCCGGTAACGTTACTGTAAAAGATGCGGTCTATTTCGTGGGAGGCCCCATGATGGGACGCATCGGAAGCGGCTCAGAGCCGGTGACAAAGACAACAAACGCAATCCTTGTCCTTCCGCAGGATCATGTGATCGTAATGAAGAAGCGCAGAACTTCTTCCATAGATTTAAAGAGAGCAGCGTCTATCTGCTGCCAGTGTAATACCTGTACGGATCTCTGTCCGAGAAATAATCTTGGACATCCGATCGATCCGGCGCGCTTTATGCGGGCTGCATCCAACGGAGATTTCAGGGATCTGAATCCCTATCTGGATTCTCATTTCTGCAGCTCCTGCGGTGTGTGCGAAATGTATTCCTGTCCCCAGAGCCTGGCTCCCAGGACACTTCTGGCGGATATGAAGGGCGGACTTCGCAAAGCCGGAGTCAAACCGCCTCAGGGAGTACAGCCGGTACCGGTACAGCCATCCAGGGAATACCGCAAAGTTCCTGAGGAACGCCTGATGGCCCGTCTGGGACTGACAAAATATGACAAGGACGCGCCCATGGACGAGACGCTTGTTCCCGTATCCAAGGTTAAGATCCTGTTAAGCCAGCACATCGGCGCTCCGGCACAGGCAATTGTGAAAGCCGGCGATGAAGTAACAAGAGGCCAGATGATCGCAAAGCCTGCCGACGGACTCAGCGTAGGCATCCACGCAAGCATCTGCGGAAAAGTAACTGAAGTGACAGACCGCTATATCATAATTGCAGCAAAGTAGAAAGGACGTGCAGAAAATGAGTAAAGCAATCGGAATGATTGAATTTAAAACGACTGCCACAGGCATCACAGCAGCGGATGCCATGGTAAAGACCTCTGAAGTAGAGATCGTCGAGGCACAGACCGTATGTCCGGGCAAATATATTGCAATTATCACCGGTGACCTGAGCGCGGTGAAAGCGGCTGTAGATGCGGCGGTTACTACTTATGAGGATAAATGTATCGACAGTTTTGTTCTGGGTAATCCCCACGAGTCTCTTTTCCCCGCTATGTACGGCACAACACAGGTGGAAGAGATCAGCGCGCTGGGAATCCTGGAGACCTATGACGCGGCTTCCATCATTGAAGCGGCGGATCAGGCGGCCAAGACTGCTATCGTAGATGTGATCGAACTTCGTGTGGCGAAAGGTATGTGCGGTAAATCCTACATGCTCATAACCGGCGAGGTTTCCGCGGTGGAAGCTTCCATTGAGAGATCCAAAGAGCTTGTCGCAGCAAAAGGCATGTATCTGGATTCCTCAGTGATCGCTCATCCGGACAGGAGAATGATCGACACAATCTTATAAAATGTTCTCAGTAAAGGGGGCAAAATAAATGCTGGCATTAGAGAGACGGAATCTGATCCTCGAAAAACTGCAGACAGAAAAAAGAGTGGTAGTCAGCGAGCTGAGCCAGCTCTATGACGTTTCGGAGGAGACAATACGCCGGGATCTTGACAAGCTGGAAAAAGAAGGCTTTGCCACAAAAAGCTACGGCGGAGCTGTCATCAATGAGAATGTAAGTATCGATTTGCCCTTTAACATTCGTAAAAACCAGAATGTGGCCGGTAAGCAGAAGATGGCCGAGATCGCGGCTTCCATGGTACAGGACGGCGAGCACATCCTTCTGGACGCCAGCACCACGGCAGTGTTTGTCGCCAAGGCGCTGAAAGAAAAGGAAGGCCTTACAGTGATCACCAATTCCATGGAGATCCTCATCGAGCTTTCCGATGTATCCGGCTGGAATATTATCTCCACCGGAGGCGTGATGAAGGAAGGCTATCTCGCCTTTCTGGGCTCAAGGACAGAGGACGCGATCCGATCCTATTATGTAGATAAGGTGTTCTTCTCCTGCAAGGCCCTTGATCCGGAATGGGGGATCATGGAATCCCAGGAAGCATTCGGCTCCACCAAGAAGGCGATGCTTTCATCCGGACGGAGAAAGATTCTGGTTGTAGACAGTACGAAATTTGATCAGACCGCGTTTTCCGTGGCCGGAAAACTGCGGGATGTGGATGTGGTAGTGACTGACAGGAAACCATCCGAAAAATGGCTGGCACGGTTTACCGACGCCGGCATCGAATGCAGATATCCTGAAAGCTGACCACAGAAAAGGAGCAGATATGAAGACCTTTGAAATGAAGACAGTCATTCATTTTGGAGATAATGCGCTGAACCGTCTGGCGGAGATCCCCTACAAAAGAGTTCTGATCATCACAGATCCTTTTGTGGTTCAGAGCAAAATGATCGATCTCATCACAGCGCCGCTGGAAAGAGGACGGAAAGAATACGATATCTTTCACAATGTGGTTCCGGATGCGCCGGTGGACAAGATCGCAGACGGGGTGAAGAAATTCCTGAGTTATCAGCCGGATGTGATCGTAGCCGTAGGCGGCGGATCCGCTATTGATTCTTCCAAGGCGATCCGCGAGTTCGCGCTGAAGATCAATCATTATGCGGACGTGGGACTGATCGCAATACCCACCACAAGCGGTACGGGATCTGAGGTCACCTCTTTCGCGGTAGTGAACGACACGGATGCGAAGGTAAAATATCCTCTCGTTTCCGACAGTCTGACTGCCGACGAGGCGATCCTGGACGCGGAACTTGTAAAAAGCGTTCCTCCCGCTATTACGGCGGATACGGGGATGGACGTGTTCACCCACGCGCTGGAATCCTATGTAAGCATTAACCATAATGAATTTTCATCCGCTCTGGCCGAAAAATCCATCGAGATCTGCGGAGTATTTCTTCTGAGGGCCTACCTGGACGGAAACGATATGCACGCCCGCCAGAAAATGCACGTGGCCTCCTGCCTTGCCGGACTTTCCTTTAATACGGCGGGACTGGGAATTACCCACAGTATGGCTCACCAGCTTGGAGCGATGTTCCACATTCCCCACGGAAGGGCAAACGCGATGCTCCTTCCCCACATTGTGGAGTTCAACGCGAACATCAACAAGCACAGCAGAAGCCAGAAGGATATCTTCCGGCGGTTAAGAGATATGCGAATATCGCGCATATCCTCGGTCTGAGCAATTACAATAAGGTGATGAGCGTACGTTCTCTTGTAAACTGGATCCAGTTTATGCAGAAGGAGATGAACATCCCTCTGACGATACAGGAGATCGGAACTATCACACCGGATGCGTATTTCGCCGCGGTGGACAAGATGGCGGACGCCGCTCTGGCAGACACCTGCACAGAGGCGAACCCCAGAGTTCCCACCAAGGAGGACATCATCAAGATCTACACCAAGCTCTGGTCCTTCTAGGCTGAGAATACGACACAGACTTTTCTGAGAAGGTAGACACTATGAAAAGATCGAAAAGAATCGAGGTTCTGGATCGGCGTCCGGTAAATCTGGACGGCTATATTGACGAATGGCCGGAGATGGGCCTCATCGCCATGAGCAGCCCATACGATCCGAAACCTTCACTGAAAATAGAAAACGGAATTATCGTGGAGCTGGACGGAAAACGGAGAGAAGACTTTGATTTCCTGGATCAGTTCATTGCGGACTACGCGATCCGCGCGGACAGGGCGGAAGCGTCCATGGCGGTCCCCTCTCTGGAGATTGCCAGAAAGATCGTTGATATCAACGTTTCCCGCAAAGAGATCCTGGAGATCATTTCCGGTATCACACCCGCGAAGATGACAGAAGTGATCAATCATCTGAACGTTGTGGAGATGATGATGGGCATGCAGAAGATGCGCGCCCGGAGAGTCCCCGGCAATCAGGCCCACATCACCAATCTGAAGGACGATCCGGTACAGATCGCAGCAGATGCGGCTGAAGGCGCCCTGAGAGGGTTCAGCGAGGAAGAGACTACCATGGGCGTCGCCCGTTACGCGCCTTTCAGCGCGATGGCTCTTCTGATCGGCGCCCAGGCGGGACGTCCCGGTGTTCTGACCCAGTGCTCCGCCGAGGAGGCGACAGAGCTGGAGCTCGGGATCCGTGGACTTACCACATACGCGGAGACGCTTTCTGTCTATGGTACGGAGAAGGTATTTATCGATGGCGACGATACCCCGTATTCCAAAGCGTTCCTGAATTCCGCCTATGCGTCGAGAGGTCTGAAAGTACGTTTCAGTTCCGGTTCCGGTTCAGAGGCTCTCATGGGAAGCAGTGAGAAAAAATCCATGCTTTATCTGGAGTGCCGCTGCCTGTATGTGACGAAAGGCGCCGGAAGCCAGGGAATCCAGAACGGTTCCGTAAGCTGTATCGGCGTGACTGCCAGCGTTCCGTCCGGAATCCGCGAGGTTATGGGAGAGAACCTGGTGGCAGCGCTTCTGGGTCTGGAGTGTGCTTCCTCCAACGACCAGAGCTTCTCCAACTCCGATATGAGAAGAACCGCAAGGACCATGCTGCAGTTCATGCCGGGAACAGATTTCATCTTCTCCGGTTACGCTGCAGAACCCAATTATGACAATATGTTCGCCGGTTCCAATTTTGACGCAGAGGACTTTGACGACTATAACGTTATGCAGAGAGATATGCAGGTAGACGGCGGTCTCCGCCCTGTTACCGAGGAGAATGTGATACGGGTGCGCCGTACGGCGGCAAAAGCCGTGCAGGCTGTATTTAAGTATCTGGGACTTACTCCGGTGACCGACGAGCAGGTGGAAGCTGTTGTTTACGCCCACGGAAGCAAAGATACCCTGAACCGTGACGCGGCGTCTGACCTGATGGCTGCGGACGATATGATGAAACGGGGCATTACAGGCCTGGACGTAGTGAGGGCGCTGGCTGACAGCGGATATACAGAGCTTGCGGAGAATATCCTGAACATGCTGAAACAGAGGGTGATCGGGGATTATATGCAGACCGCGGCGATCCTGGACGATCATTTCCAGGTAATGTCCGGAGTCAATACCCCCAACGACTATATGGGACCGGGAACGGGTTACCGTGTATCCGGAAAACGCTGGGAGGAGATCAAGGCGATTCCTCACAGAATAGATGCAGGAGAATTTTAGGAGGTGTGCCATGGAAGTGAATGAACAACTGATACAGGCCATTACACGGGCAGTGGTGGAGCAGTTGCACAGAAATGGTGCGCAGCCCCAGACAGAAACGAAAAGCATGACCTCCTCTGCGGCAGGAAGTCTTGCAGGCAAAACAAGAATCCGTCCGAAGCGTTCCTATGAGGGCGCTGTGCGGGCGAAACAGGGCACGGATCCAAAAGAAGTGGTGATCGGCGTAGGCGCCGCTTTTCAGACTGAGATCACAAAAACTCTGGGAGGACTTCCCCTGGATGAAGTGATCCGGAACGTGAAGGCGGGCATCGAGGAGGAAGGCATGGTATCCAGAGTGGTAAAAGTGCTCGATACCTCGGACGTGGGATTTATGGCTCTTGAGGCTGCGAAGCTTTCCGGTTCCGGATTCGGGATCGGCATCCAGTCCAAGGGAACCACAGTCATTCATCAGAAGGATCTTTATCCACTTTCCAACCTGGAGCTGTTTCCCCAGGCGCCGTTAATGACGCTGGAGACATACCGGAGAGTTGGGAAAAATGCCGCGAAATACGCAAAAGGAGAAAAAGTTACGCCCATTGAGAGTACCAATGATCCCATGGTACGTGCGAAATTCCAGGTAAAAGCGGCTCTGATGCACATTATTGAGACAGAGCAGCTGGATCCGGACAAGGGCATGATAGAATGGGAGGGTGTGAGATGAGCAACTATCCTTTAGGAAAAAACGAAGCGGACACCATTACCTCCAAGACCGGGAAAAAACTTTCCCAGATCACGCTGGAAGAAGTACGCAGAGGCAATGTGATGGCCGAGGATATCAAGATATCCCCGGAGATGCTGAGGCGTCAGGGACAGGTGGCAAAAGAGGTCGATAACCCTCAGATGGAAGCGAATTTCGAGAGGGCGGCGGAGCTGTCCAGCGTACCTGACGATGTGATCCTTAATATGTATAATAAGCTGCGGCCGAACCGTTCCACCAAGAGGGAACTTGTTCTCATGGCGCAGGAGCTCCTGGAGAAATACCACGCTCCCCACTGTGCGAAACTTGTTCTGGAAGCAGCGGAAGTTTATGAAAAGAGGGGAATTCTTCTTTGAAACTGATTGCCGGAGTAGATATTGGAAATTCCACAACTGAAGTATGTGTGGGAAGTGTGGGCGAGGACGGATCGTTCCGTTTCCTTGCCAGCGCTTCCCGCGTTACTACCGGGACCAAGGGAACACTTCCCAATGTCCACGGGATCCGGGCGGCGCTGGAGGATGCGATGTACAGCATTCATCAGCCGTTAAGCGCCCTTGATCTCGTGCGCCTGAACGAGGCTGCTCCTGTGATCGGCGATACAGCCATGGAGACGATCACGGAGACGATCATTACGGAATCCTCCATGATCGGACACAATCCCTCCACTCCCGCGGGAGCCGGAGAGGCGGTGGGCTATCTTCTTTTTCTGGAAAATATCTGGAAGGGGAAACCCGGCGTGCCCTATATCGTCGTGGCCTCCAGCAAATTTTCCTATGAGGAGACGGCGGCCAGGCTGAACCAGCATATCCCCGAGCTTGACATTAAAGGAGTGATCCTTCAGGCGGACGAGGCGGTGCTTGTGGAGAACCGCCTGAATATACGTATCCCGATCATTGACGAGGTCCGCCATATCAGCCGCGTGCCGGAAGGCAAGCTGGCTGCCATAGAAGTAGCGCTTCCGGGTACAAGCATCCGGATGCTGAGCAATCCTTACGGGATCGCCACACTTCTGGGTCTGAACGCCCAGGAGACCAGGATGGTGACTCCTATTGCCAAAAGCCTGATCGGTAAACGGAGCGCGGTAGTGATCCGGACGCCCAACGGGAATGTCCGGGAAAACATCCTTCCCGCCGGAGAGATTTTTATCCACGGAGAGAGGGAGGAAAAGGTGAATATTGACGCCGGTGCGGATGAGATCATGGATACAATGCGCCGGGCGGGGGAGATCAGAGATATTGACGGACAGCAGAACACCAATGTGGGAAACATGTTCCGCAGGATTCGGACCAGTATGACCGACGTGGCAAGTTCGCAGGATCAGGACGTACGGATCACAGACATTCTTGCTGTGGATACTCTGGCCCCGGTAGAAGTTTCAGGTTCTCTTGCCGGAGAAACCTGTATGGAAAAAGCGGTGGGAATCGCCGCAATGGTAAAAACACAGCATCTTCCCATGCAGAAGATTGCTGAGAAACTGGAAGAGGAACTTCATGTGAAGGCTGTGGTGGCCGGGGTGGAGGCTGTAATGGCTTCCCTCGGAGCAATGACCACGCCGGGAACACAGCTTCCTCTCGCTATCCTGGATATGGGAGGCGGATCCACAGACGCCGCCATCCTGGAACCGGACGGAAGTGTGAGGACCACGCATCAGGCAGGAGCCGGAGAGCTGGTTTCCATGCTGATCCAGACGGAACTTGGACTGGAAAGCCGCGCGGTGGCGGAACAGATCAAGAGATATCCCATGGGAAAAGTGGAGAGTCTGTTTCATATGAGACTGGAGAACGGTTCCATGCGTTTCTTTGAAGAGTCCATCGATCCCCGGTATTACGGGCATGTGGTACTGCTGGCGAAGAACGAGATGATCCGGATAGAGGAAGATATCCCCATGGAGAAGATTCTTGAGGTCCGCAGGGAGGCAAAGCGCAAAGTGTTCGTCCGCAACGCGGTACGCGCCCTTGCTCATGTTGCACCGGATCACGATCTGAAAAAAGTGCCGAATGTAGTTCTTGTGGGAGGTTCTGCGGAGGATTTCGAGATTCCGGAGATGCTCACGGAAGAACTGGCGGAATACCGTATTGTGTGCGGCAGAGGAAACATCCGCGGAACAGAGGGACCCAGAAATGCGGTTGCCACCGGCCTTGTAATGTCATACCTGACCGGGAATTAAGTCAGGAGGATAGACAATGGTTGTAAACAAACCCACGATCAATATCTATACAAGGGAGCCCGATGAAGATCTTCTTCGGGAAATCTGCGCCGGAATCGAGGAAGAGGGAGTCCTTTATGAGATTCACCCGGGTAAGGGTGATCTGGACGATCTTGCCTATGAGGCGGCGAAGGAATCCATGCTGGGTTCCGGGATCGGAATTTCCGGACAGCGGGTCGCCATGCAGATGGCGAGGCTTCCCAAAGGAAAAAATGTATTTGAACTGAATGCGCCGCGGTTCTGGCAGTGCCGGAATATAGGTTCCAACAGCGCCAGAGCGGTAAAAAAAATGCCTTTCAAACCTGTTCACGGACAGGAAGGGAACATGTAAACCTTCAGGAGATAGCCATTATGAACATTTACACAAAAAACGGAGATAAAGGTACCACAAACCTTATCCATACAAAAAATGTCTCCAAGTCAGACGACCGTATCCAGCTTGTGGGAACTATTGACGAGCTGACAAGTCATCTGGGACTTGTAAAGACCATGCTGGAAGACGCGGATGCCGTTCATATGCTGGAAAGTATTCAGGAACATCTGATTACAGTGATGGCAGGCGTGGCTGATCCTTATAGCAGAGACTACAAAACATCCGATGACAAGACGGAGGTTCTGGAGCAGGAGATCGACAGACTGCAGACACTGTATCAGCAGCCGAAAGAGTTTAAGTTCATCCTTCCGGGTCAGTGCCGTCTTTCGGCGGAGATTGATATTGCCCGTACTGTGGCGCGAAGAGCGGAGCGCGCGCTGGCGCTGGTCAGCGTGAAGTTCGGAGCGGACAACGGGGCAAAGAAATATATGAACCGTCTGGCGGACTATCTCTATGTTCTTGCCAGATACACAGACGCACAGGCAGCGGGCAAAGCAGCGAAACCGGAAGCGGCTCCCGCAACCGGCGGAAACGGAGCGGGAACAATGGGAGAAACTGAGAACAGCACGGCAAACGAAGCGGTGATCCAGGAAGTCCTGAAGAGGATCGGGATCCAGGGAAGGATCAGTCTGGACAGCGCGAAGAAGCTGATCGAGAAAATCGAAAAAGAGGCAGAACGCAGAGGGAAAAAAGCCGTGATCGCAGTCTGCGGTCCGGATGGGAACCCCATCGCGGTCCATGTGATGGACGGGGCATTTCTGGTAAGTTTTGACGTGGCTACAAAGAAAGCCTATACGTCAGTGGCTGTCAAGATGTCCACCAAAGAGCTGAGCGCCCTTGCCCAGCCGGGAGGAACTTTCTACGGAGTAGATAAGATGGACGGCGGAAAGATCGTGATCTTTGCCGGCGGCGTCCCTCTGAAAGTGGGCGATACCATTATCGGCGGTCTCGGCGTCAGCGGCGGCACAGGCGAGGAAGATCACAGCCTTGCGGAGTATGGTCTCTCCGTGCTGCATGAAGT
>DWXL01000171.1 GCA_019119235.1 Candidatus Blautia excrementigallinarum
AGGATCTCGGTGGTTGCCGCGGGACCGGTGTTTAACTTTATCCTGGCGTTCATTCTTTCGGTGATCATTACCGGATTCGTCGGATATGACCCGGCGCAGGTCATGACGGTGGAAAGCGGATCCACGGCGGAGCAGGCCGGTATCCGGGAGGGCGACATTATCACAGAATACAACGGATACCATATAGACGTTGCCCGGGATCTGTATGTATATACTTATCTGAACCAGCTTCGGGAGGAGCCGGTGACTGTTACCGTGGACAGGAATGGAGAAGAGCTGACTTTTACTTTCATGCCGGATGTGGACGTAAGATATCTTCTGGGGTTCAACCGTTCCGATGCCGATTCCATGAAAGTGGAATCTTTGATCGAGGGGATGCCCCTGGAAGAAGCGGGGCTGCAGCCGGGGGATGTGATCACGTCCGTCGACGGCGTGCCCACTCCGGACGGAGCGGCGTATGCGGAATATCTGGAGGAGAATCCTCTTTCAGACCAGCCGGTGGAGATCACCTATGATCGGAACGGCACAGAATATTCCGTGGAGATCATGCCAAGAGAGTACCGTACGCCTGGACTTGGCTTTTCCTATAATACAGGGTATACAGAGACACAGGGTCTCGAGGTGCTGAAGTATGCGGCCCTCGATGTGAAATATATGATCAGGACCACGCTCCTCAGCCTGAAAGAACTGGTGACAGGCGGCCTGGGAATGGACGATCTCAGCGGTCCGATAGGCGTTGTGGACGCTATTGGAACGGCCTACGAGGAGACAAAAGACGAAGGCACCGTAATCATGTGGATGAATCTTCTGAACATGGCAGTGCTTCTTTCTGCCAATCTGGGAGTGATGAATCTTCTTCCTCTTCCGGCGCTGGACGGCGGGCGTCTGGTATTTCTTTTGCTGGAAGCCGTACGGCGCAGGCCGGTGAACCGTGAAGTGGAGGGAATGGTTCACTTTGCAGGGCTGATGCTTCTGATGGCGCTGATGGTGGTTGTGATGTACAACGATATCCTGAAAATCGTCTGACCGGAAGGGGTCAGGACGGAATGGCCGTGAGATGAAAAATGGATTCCGGTGATATTCGGAGTATAAGAGACATAGAATCCTGTAAGAGTTGATTTACAGGGTGAAGAAATGGATCAGACTTATTCCTACAGAAAGAAAGACGGAGTGACAGCCCTTCAGGAAGGAGCGGACAGAGGCAGGCTGCAGGTGACAGTTCTGACGGAAGATGGTGCAAAACCGGTGGAAAACGCTGTGGTCAGAATATCTTATACAGGAGTTCCGGACAGTGTACTGGAGGAACTGAAGACAGATTCCTCCGGACAGACTCCGGTTCTGGAACTTGCGGCGCCGCCTCTTGAATACAGTATGGAGCCGTCGGAAGAACAGCCTTACGCGGAGTATACCGTACAGATTCGGGCGGAGGGATATGAGCCGGAGGAGATCGCCGGTACGGAAATCCTGCCGGATGTGCTGGCGCAGCAGCCGGTGAGGCTCCGTCCCAGTTCGGCCGGGGAATTCGAGAGGATCGTCATCGGCCCTCATACGCTTTTCGGAGATTATCCTCCGAAAGAGCCGGAAGCAGAAGTAAAGCCTGTGGACGAGACGGGCGAGATCGTTCTGAGCAGGGTGGTGATCCCGGAATATGTGGTGGTCCATGACGGACCGGTAAACGACGCCCAGGCGAAAAATTATTACCAGAGATATAAGGATTATATCAAGAATGTGGCCTGCAGCGAGATCTACGCCACCTGGCCGGCGGATACGATACGGGCGAATGTGCTGGCGATCATGTCTTTTACCCTTAACAGGGTCTATACAGAATGGTACAGAAACAAAGGCTATGATTTTACCATCACATCCTCTACCGCCTACGATCATAAGTGGATCTACGGAAGGAACCTGTTTGACAGTATCTCCCGGATCGTAGATGAGCTTTTTGAAAATTATCTTTCCAGACCGGATGTACGGCAGCCGATCCTTACCCAGTATTGCGACGGAAAAATGTCTCAGTGTCTTGACCGGGGATGGATGACGCAGTGGGGCAGTAAAGAACTGGGAGATCAGGGATTTTCCGCCATTGAGATTCTGCGCTATTTCTACGGAAACGACATGTATATCAATGTGGCAGAGGAAATTTCCGGGATTCCGGCTTCCTGGCCGGGATATAACCTTGATACGGGATCGGTCGGCCCCAAGGTCCGTCAGATCCAGGAACAGCTGAATGTGATTGCGGAAGCTTATCCTGCGCTGCCTTCCATAGCGGCAGACGGCATCTATGGCGAGAAAACAAAGGAGGCGGTCCGTAAGTTTCAGAGTGTATTCGGACTTCCGTCCACAGGAATCGTGGATTATCCCACTTGGTATGAGATTCAGGAGATCTATGTTGCGGTCAGCAGGATAGCCGAGTTGAATTGAAATTATAGAATAAAAAAATGAAAAAATTTCAAAAAATGTGTTGACTTTATGTCCGGTGTTTGCTATACTATCACTTGTCGCGAGGGAGAAGATAAAGAATCCCGACGAAATGCGATATGCGGAAGTGTCGGAACTGGCAGACGAGCAAGACTAAGGATCTTGTAAGCATTGCGCTTGTGTGGGTTCAAGTCCCATCTTCCGCATTTTAAAAACCTTGATTTCTTCAAGGTTTTTTTTATTGTCAAAAAATGTTAAAAAGGTTTTTTACATATTATTTTTTTGAAAAAAAGAGGAATTTGTGACTTTGTGTAGAATATAATTAATAAGAGGTATTTTTTCGGTCTGTGGAGGGACTGCCTATGAATATAAGAGAAACGATGGAACAGAGAGAACTTGAGCTTTTAAGCCCATGGGCCTCCCACAGTATCCATTCCAGGGGAAGAGACCGTGAGGAAGAGGAATGTGATGTAAGAACAGTCTATCAGCGTGACAGGGACAGGATTCTGCACTGTAAGGCTTTCCGGCGTCTTAAAGATAAAACTCAGGTTTTTCTGGCTCCGCAGGGAGACCATTACCGGAACCGTCTTACCCATACGCTGGAAGTTTCCCAGATTGCCAGGACCATTGCCAAGGCGCTGAGACTGAATGAAGATCTTGTGGAAGCCATTGCTCTGGGACATGATCTGGGACATACTCCTTTTGGACATGCGGGGGAGCATGCGCTCGACGAGATACATCCCGGCGGTTTTGCCCACTATAAACAGAGTATCCGGGTGGTTCAGGTTCTGGAAAAAGAAGGAGAAGGACTGAACCTGACATGGGAGGTAAGGGACGGAATCCTGAACCACCGTACCAGTGGAAGTCCGGCTACCCTGGAAGGTCAGGTCGTGCGTTTTGCGGACAAGATCGCGTATCTTCACCATGACATGGATGATGCTCAGAGAGCCGGTATCATCACTGAAGACGATATTCCTGTTACTCTGAGAATGCTTCTGGGTTATACCACAAGGGAACGCCTGAACACTTTTGTCCACGATATAATTGAAAACAGCCTGGATAAGGACTCCATACAGATGTCTCCGGATATACAGGAGGGACTTACAGATCTGAGGAAACTGATGTTTCGCTGTGTATACACAAATCCGGAAGCAAAACATGAGGAGAAAAAAGCAGTAAATATGCTGAAACAACTTTATAATTATTATACGGAACATCCCGAGGCAATGTCCAGGGAATACAGAGAGTTTCTCCAGAGAGGGGAATCCAGAGCTCAGACTGTCTGCGATTACATATCCGGAATGACAGACCAGTATTCCATGGCGAAGTTCCGTGAACTGTATATACCACAGACATGGGAGGTATATTAGACGGAGGTGGACTGTTTATGCGTTATTCGGACGATATCATTGAAGAAGTGCGCAGCAGGAATGACATTGTAGATGTAATATCCCAGTATGTGAAGCTTACAAGGAAGGGGAGTTCCTATTTCGGACTCTGCCCTTTCCATAATGAGAAAACCCCATCTTTCTCTGTCACGCCCGGAAAGCAGATGTATTACTGCTTCGGATGCGGAGCTGGCGGGAATGTATTTAATTTTATTATGGAATATGAGAATTTTACCTTCGGAGAAGCATTGAAATACCTGGCGGACAGAGCCGGGGTGGAACTTCCCAGAATCGAATATTCCAGAGAAATAAAAGAGAAAGCACAGGAGAAAGAGGAGCTTCTCAGAATAAATAAAGAAGCTGCCCAGTACTATTATTATCAGCTTCGTACAGAAAAAGGCACTGCAGGATATCAGTACTTGACAGGAAGAGGACTCTCTGATGACACTATCCGCAAATTCGGGCTCGGCTATTCCGATAAATACGGCAGCGGACTGTACCGGTATCTGAAAACAAAAGAATACAGTGACGAAAGACTGAGAGATTCCGGACTTTTCAATGTTGACGAGCGCCATGGAATGTATGACAAGTTCTGGAACAGGGTTATTTTTCCTATTATGGATGTGAACAACCGGGTGATCGGCTTCGGAGGCCGGGTTATGGGCGACGGGAAACCAAAATACCTGAATTCGCCGGAAACCAGGATATTTGATAAGAGCCGCAATCTGTACGGACTGAATGAAGCGCGCAGATCGAGAAAAAATTATATTATCCTCTGTGAGGGTTATATGGATGTGATCGCCATGCATCAGGCGGGATTTACCAATGCTGTTGCATCTCTCGGCACCGCGCTGACATCAGGGCATGCAAGCCTTCTGAAACGTTATACGAGTGAAGTGCTGCTTTTGTATGACAGCGATGAAGCCGGAGTCAGGGCCGCGCTGCGAGGGATTCCTATCCTGCGCGAAGCAGGAGTGAACTCCAGGGTTGTAGATCTTAAGCCATATAAGGATCCCGATGAATTCATCAGGAATCTCGGGCCGGAGGCTTTTGAGGAACGGCTCAGTAAGGCTTCCGACAGTTTTATGTTCCGGGTGACTGTGGCAGAGCGGGAATTCCCGATGGAGGAACCCCAGGGGAGAAACCGTTTTTTCGAAAAGTGCGCGGAAATGCTCCTGGAACTCAACGATGAACTGGAACGTAATCTGTACATAGACACAATTGTAAAACAATACGGAACCAGATCTGGGATCAGCGCGGATGATCTCCGGAGGAGAGTCAATGCACTGGCGCTGAAGGGAACGCCGGCGGAATACCGGATAAAACCCAGGACAGGTGACAGCGAAAAAAAGAAAAAAGATCCGGCTTCAGCCCGGGCTCAGAAACTGATGTTAACATGGATGGTTACATATCCGCAGGTTTTTGACAAAGCGGCTGCGTACCTTTGTCCGGATGATTTTGTCATCCCGCTGTACAGAGAAGTGGCGGAAATGCTTTTCCGGCAGAAGGAAGAAGGGGAAGTGAACCCGGCGAGGCTTCTGAACAGCTTCCAGGACAGTGAGGAACAGAGGGAAGTCGCTTCCCTGTTCAACGCGGATATTCATCTGGAAACCCCGAAGGAACAGGAACAGGCTTTTGCGGATACACTTCTCCGTATTAAAAGTGAGAGTCTGGCCGAGAAGAACAGAAAATGGGATCCGTCGGATATCAGCGGTCTCCAGGAACTGGTCAGGGCGAAGAAGGAACTGGAAGAACTTGGCAGGAAACGCAGAGAACTGCATATTTCCTTTGAATAAGGATAAAATATAAACACTATATGGAGGGATTAAGCACTTATGGAAATGAACATGGCTAAATTCAGTGAGAAACTGGTGGAACTTCTGGAGCTTGCCAAAAAGAAAAAAAATGTGCTTGAATATCAGGAAATCAATGATTTTTTTAAGGATCAGCAGCTTAACGTCGAGCAGATGGAAAAAGTATTTGATTTTCTGGAAGCCAGCGGAGTCGACGTCCTCAGGATCACCGGCGGCGATGATGAAATAATGCTGGATGATGACGTGGACATTGAGAAGCTGGATGATGAAGAGGAAGTGGAACTGGACAAGATCGATCTTTCCGTGCCGGAAGGCGTCAGCATAGAAGATCCTGTCAGAATGTATCTGAAAGAGATCGGTAAAGTCAGTCTTCTTACCGCAGACGAAGAGATCGAGCTCGCGAAGCGTATGGAGCAGGGGGATGAAGAGGCGAAGAAGCGTCTGGCAGAAGCCAATCTCCGTCTCGTTGTAAGTATCGCGAAACGGTATGTTGGCCGTGGAATGCTTTTCCTTGACCTGATCCAGGAAGGGAACCTGGGTCTTATTAAAGCAGTGGAGAAATTCGACTACCGCAAAGGATATAAATTCAGCACCTATGCCACATGGTGGATCCGTCAGGCTATTACAAGAGCAATAGCGGATCAGGCCAGGACGATACGAATCCCGGTTCATATGGTGGAGACGATCAACAAGCTGATCCGTGTTTCCCGTCAGCTCCTTCAGGAACTTGGAAGGGAACCAACTCCGGAGGAAATTGCGGAGGAAATGGACATGTCTGTTGAACGTGTCCGTGAGATCCTTAAGATCTCACAGGAACCGGTGTCCCTTGAGACTCCCATCGGCGAGGAAGAGGACAGCCATCTGGGCGATTTTATCCAGGATGACAATGTGCCGGTGCCTGCGGATGCGGCGGCATTTACACTTCTGAAAGAGCAGCTGATCGAGGTTCTGGGAACGCTCACCGAGAGGGAACAGAAAGTCCTGCGCCTTCGTTTCGGACTTGACGACGGACGGGCGCGGACGCTGGAAGAAGTCGGGAAAGAATTTAATGTAACCAGAGAAAGAATCCGTCAGATCGAGGCAAAAGCGCTGAGAAAACTCCGTCATCCCAGCCGCAGCCGCAAACTGAAGGACTATCTGGATTAAGAGGCGGCTTTATGGAACTGTCGTTGAGACTTTCTGCCATTGCAGAACTGGTGACAGAGGGAAACCGGCTGGTAGATGTGGGATGTGATCATGGATATCTGCCGGTATACCTTGTTGAGAAAAAGAAAATTCCCGGCGCTGTTGCGGCGGACGTGGGAAAAGGGCCTCTGTCAAGGGCAGAGGAACATATCAGACAGAGCGGTCTGGAAACGTACATAGAAACAAGGCTCTCCAACGGCCTTCAGGAAATAAAGAAAGGCGAGGGCGATACCCTGGTGATCGCCGGCATGGGAGGTCCTCTGATGGAGCGGATACTCTCAGAGGGAAGGAGAACCCTTGCCGGATTTCAGGAACTGATCCTTCAGCCTCAGTCAGACGTGCCCCATGTACGCCGTTACCTTTTTATGAACGGTTTTCGCATCACAGAAGAAAGGGTCGTCCTGGAAGACGGTAAGTTCTACTTTATCGTCAAAGCGATACCGGCGGCAGGAAATAACAGCCGTATTCCGGAAGTTCCCTGGACGGAGGAAGAGTTTCTTTTCGGGAAATTCCTTCTGGAAAACAGGAATCCCATCCTGAAAAAATATCTTCAGAGGGAGCTCATGATCCGTGACAGGATCCTGGACAGGATAGCCGGCGCGGATATGCCGGGGGAAAAGGCCGTGACAAGAAGAAACGAAGTGGAGGAGGAAAGGCGGCTCATACTTGCCGCTCTCAAAAGATATGAAAGTTAGGGAACTGACAGCCTGGCTGGAGAAGAAATATCCGGCGCAGATGGCAGAAGACTGGGATAATGTGGGCCTTCTCGTGGGAGACGACGAAGCGGAGACGAAACATGTTTTTCTTGCTCTGGATCTTACGGAACAGACTCTTGAGGAAGCCCGGGAGGCCGGGGCGGATATGATCATCACCCATCATCCCATGATCTTTCACGGAATGAAGAAGATCAACAATCATGACTTTACCGGCCGCAGGGTTTTGGCTCTGATCCGGGGCGGCATCCAGTATTACGCCATGCATACCAATTACGATATCCTGGGT
>DWXL01000172.1 GCA_019119235.1 Candidatus Blautia excrementigallinarum
TTCGCGGGATATCTGAATTTCTTTATTTCGATCATGAATCCTTGAGACCCCGGACGAGATAGTTTGGGCGGAATCCGGAAAATAAAGAAAAGAAAACTTGACTTTTAAATCTTACAGTTGTAAGATTTAAGAAATATATTTTCCGGAGGTGTATATGAGAAAAAGGAAACGAAAGAATCTCGTACCGATCCTGTTTTTCGCCGTTGCAGGGGCGGCGGTTCTGTCTCTGGGAATCCGTCTGGCTGGAGAGCTTGGAAAGGAAAAGCCGGAAGAGCTGCTTGTCAGATATATGGGCTATATCGAGTCCGGAGAATACGAAAAAATGTACGAGATGGTGGATGTGGATACACTGACAGGTCTGGACAGGGAGGGATTCATAGAGAGAAATTCCAGAATCTATGAGGGGATTGAGGTTCATGATTTAAAGATTTCAGATATCCAGGAAACAGACCGGAACGGAAAGACAGTGACAGTGGCTTATGACACATCCATGGATACTGTTGCCGGGGAAATTTCTTTTTCCAACGAAGTGGTTTTTGAAAATACAAAAGAAGGATATCTTCTGCTGTGGAAAGACGCTCTGATTTTTCCGGAACTGACAGCGACTGAGAAAGTCAGCGTCACTACTCAGAAAGCAGCCAGAGGGAAAATCCTCGACCGGAACGGAAAGACTCTGGCAGGACCGGGAACGGCGGTTTCGGTGGGGATCGTTCCGGGAAAGCTGCGGGAAGAAGAAAATCCGGGATCACTGAAGCGGATCGCGCAGCTTCTGGAGATGGATGAAGAAACCATACGGGACAAGCTTGCTGCTTCCTGGGTACGGGAGGACAGCTTCGTACCATTGACCACAATACCGGAGGTCCTGGATATGCAGGTTCTTCTGGGAGGACTCTCGGAAGAAATGCAAAAGGAGCAGGAGCGGCAGGAACAGCTTCTGGCGATTCCGGGAGTGATGCTCACAGACGTGGAGGTACGTTCCTATCCGCTGGGAGAGGCGGCTTCCCACCTGATCGGCTATGTGCAGAATGTGACGGCAGAGGATCTGGAAGAACATGAGGGAGAAGGCTACGATTCCTCCAGTGTGATTGGCAGAAGCGGAATGGAAGCTTTGTACGAAAAGGAACTGAAAGGCAGGAACGGCTGTGAGATCAGTATTGTGGATCAGAATGGTAATAAACGGGCCGTCCTTGCCAGTATCCCAAAACAGGACGGACAGAATATCCAGCTTACCATTGACAGTGAGCTGCAGACCTCTCTGTACAGAAAATTTGCGGAGGATCCGGGATGCTCCGTTGCTGTGCAGCCTTATACAGGGGAGGTACTGGCTCTGGTAAGCACCCCGTCTTATGACAATAATGATTTCATTATGGGAATGTCTGATGAGCAGTGGACTTCTTTAAATGAGGACGAAAAGATGCCCCTTTATAACCGGTTCCGTCAGATCTGGTGCCCGGGTTCCTCTCTGAAGCCTGTTGTGGCGGGAATCGGCCTGAAAACAGGAGCCATTGATCCGGATGAGGATTCTGGCAGCGAAGGACTGTCCTGGCAGAAGGATTCATCCTGGGGTTCCTATTATGTTACCACTCTTCATGATTATTCCCCGGTGAATCTGACGAATGCGCTGATCTATTCCGATAATATCTATTTTGCGAAAGCCGCTCTGAAGATTGGGGCGGATGCTTTTGTAAGCTCTCTGGAATCGCTTGGTTTCGGCCAGGAGCTGCCTTTTGAGATCACTATGACGAAATCACAGTATTCCAATACGGATAAGATCGAAACAGAAATACAGCTTGCGGACAGCGGATACGGTCAGGGGCAGATTCTTGTGAACCCTCTCCATCTTGCCAGTATGTATACGGCCTTTCTTAACGGAGGAGACATGCTGAAGCCGAAGCTGCGCTATGAAGAGGACTCCGTGTCAGAAATCTGGATTCCCCAGGCGTTTTCCGAAGAGATTGTAGATCAGGTTATGGAAGGGCTGTACGGCGTTGTGAACAATTCCGGAGGCACCGGATACGGAGCGCACCGGGAGGACATGACCCTGGCCGGAAAAACAGGAACTGCGGAGCTGAAAGCATCTCAGGAAGATACTTCCGGGACGGAGATCGGATGGTTTTCCGTTTTCACAACAGACAGGAATGCCGCCAGCCCCATTCTTCTGGTAAGTATGGTGGAGGATGTGAAAAACCTGGGCGGAAGCGGCTATGTAGTTGAGAAAGACGCCCAGGTGCTGGACGAGTATTTCACTGCTGAATAAGATAAGGAGGAGATCAGGTTGAAAAAACTGCCGCAGATATCAGAAGCGGAATATGAGGTGATGAAGGCCGTGTGGAGATATGCGCCGGTCACGACAAATGAAGTTACAGACAGAATGTTGCAGATCATGGACTGGAGTCCGAAAACGGTTCAGACACTTTTGAAGAGACTTGTGACAAAAGGAGTGCTTACATATGAAAAGAAAGGCAGGATGTTTGTATACAGTCCTGTTTTTCCGGAGGAAGCATATCTCAGGCAGAAGAATACAAGCTTCCTCAGACGTTATTATAACGGGAATCTGTCCGCCATGTTTTCCTCCTTCCTGGAAAACGAAGAGATTTCGGAAAAAGAGATAGATTCCCTGAGAGATATCCTTGACAAACGTTTTCAGAAAGAGGAAAAGGAGAAATAAGGTGCAGAATTTTGGTATCCACTTTTTGCTCAGCAATTTTATTCTTGCCGGGCTGACGGTTTTTATACTGGCGGTAAGGAGGCTCCTGCGCGGCCGCGTTTCCCCGCAGATACAGTACCGTCTCTGGTTTCTTTGGCTGGCGTTTCTTTTTGTGCCTTTTCTTCCGGTGGATCTGTCGGGGCTTTCTCTTCCGGAGCTGATCTGTGACAGTGTAAGCCAGGTTGGAGAAGGGACGGCGGCACTGACGGAAAAGGCGTCCGGCGCTTTTTCCATCTCCGGTGATTACGCGGTTTCTGTTTCTTCAGGATCCTTTGGAAGCTTAAACAAAATCCTGCTCCTGGCGTGGACGGCCGGAACTGCCTCGTCCTGTGGATTTCTGGTCTTTTCCTGGATCAGATTCCGACGTATCCGGCGGTCCGCCCTTCCAATAGAGAAAACTCCGGTCAGGAGAATTTTCGATTCCTGTAAAAGAGAGATGAACCTTCAAAGAAATGTGGGGTTGTACAGCACGGGAGAACTGAAATCTCCGGCGGCGGCAGGAATTATCAGTCCCGCCGTGTACCTGCCTCTTTCTTTGCTCGCAGATTTCCGGCAGGATTCCCTGAGGTATATCTTTCTTCATGAACTGCAGCATTTCCTGCAGCATGACAGCGCGGTAAATCTTCTGGCCGAACTTGTCCGTTGCCTTTATTGGTTTAACCCGGCCATATGGTACGGAATAAAAAAGATGGGGCTGGACCGGGAAATCGCCTGTGATTCCGCTGTTCTGGAAATACTGAAAGATCAGGAATACTCCGGCTATGGATATACGCTGCTTGATCTGGCGGAAAAAAATTCTTTTCCTTTGTCATCCGGAATCGGAGGAAAAAGGAGCCAGATACGTCTGCGCATCCTGAATATTGCAGGTTACTGCAGGGAAAACAGAAGAAGAAAGCGGTGGGGGATCCTGGTTTATCTGCTGACCGCCGCGCTTTTTCTGAGCTGTGCTCCGGCACTGACCATTTGGGGCTCGGAAGATGTCTATGCCTTTGACGCAGGGGATAAAAAGGTGGTCAGTCTGGATCTTTCAGAAGAGTTTCAGGATTATGAGGGAAGTTTTGTCCTCTATGACAGCGCCGGAAAAACCTGGAAGATATATGATCTGGCCAGGGCGCAGAAGCGTGTGGCGCCTGATTCTACATATAAGATATATGCCGCTCTTCACGGTCTGGAAGAAGGAGTGATTTCTCCGGAAGAATCTGAAATGGAGTGGGACGGCAGAAGCTGTCCTTTTGCGGAATGGGAGCGGGATCAGAACCTGACTTCCGCCATGCATAATTCCGTAAACTGGTATTTCCAGAGAATAGACGCCGGCCTGGGAACCGGGGCGGTGAGAAAATTTTTGAAGAAAATTCATTATGGCAACGAGACAGTTGGAAGGGATCTGGCTCTTTACTGGACCGATCAGACTTTAAAAATTTCGCCTGTCGAGCAGGTGGAGCTTTTCCGGAAGCTTTATGAGCATATGCTTCCGTTTTCAGATGAAAACATGGACGCGGTTATAGATGCTCTGTATCTTGGAGAGTCAGATACGGGAACTTTGTACGGAAAGACGGGAACAGGACAGGTGGATCATAAAAATGTAAACGGCTGGTTTACAGGCTGTCTGGAAACGTCCGGGAATGTTTATTATTTTGCCGTGAATATCCAATCCGATGAGGGCGCCAGTGGAAGCCGGGCGGC
>DWXL01000173.1 GCA_019119235.1 Candidatus Blautia excrementigallinarum
CCTGTGGAGATTTACAGAAGCGGCGCGCCTGTCCAGGGATTTGTCGACGGATATCAGACAATGGATACTCTTGCAGCGCTGAATTTCGGCATGATCGTGGCAATGAATATCCGGGCCCGGGGTATCACTAAGGAAAAAGCAGTCATGCGGGAGACGATTTCTGCAGGATGGATCGCCGGCATTTTTCTTCTGGCGGTATATTCTATGCTGACATTTGTAGGCATGACGTCCAGCCAGGCGTTTCCGGACAGCGGAAACGGTACGGAAGTGCTGGTAAGTATGGCGGATTATCTGTTCGGGAAAGCCGGAACGGCGATCCTTGCAGTGATCTTTGTAATCGCCTGCTTCAATACCTGTGTGGGTCTGTTCAGCTGCTGCGGAAAGTATTTCTCGGATGTGTTTCCGAAGATCAGCTACCGGAACTGGGTTTTTATTTTTGCCTTTGTCTCCATGGTGATCTCCAATGTGGGACTGGACGCCATCCTTACATTTTCTGTTCCCGTGCTGAACGCCATTTATCCTATGGCGATTCTTCTGATCTTTTTATCCTGTACCCACCGCTGGCTGGGAAGATTCCCCGGCGTTTACCTGTGGTCGGCAATATTCTGCGGCGTCAGCAGCGTGCTGACAGTTCTGGATCAGAATGGATTTGTGATCCCCGGGATTACCCTGCTTCTGCAGAGAATACCGGGATATGCCGCCGGTTTCGGATGGCTTTTGCCTACGGTTGTGGGAATCCTGGCAGGGATAGCCGTCGGATTTCCTAAACTTCATGGGAAAAAGTGAATAGACATATACAGAGTCCTCCCGCTGCGATATAGTAAAAGAAACAGACGGGAGGATTATTATGAAAGGGAATACTGAAAAAGATTACAGATACGACGCGTTTATTTCATATCGCCACCTGCCGCTGGATATGGCGGTCGCGGTAAAATTACAGACACTTCTGGAAACCTATCGGCCTCCAAAGAACCTGAAGAATCTAAAAAGAAAGAAAATAAACAGGATTTTTCGTGATCAGAGCGAACTGCCTACCAGTGGAGATCTGGGAAATGACATCAGAGAGGCGCTGCTTGATTCTCGTTATCTGATCGTTATCTGCTCAGAAGAAACAAAGAATTCGCTGTGGTGTATGGAAGAAATACGCATCTTCAAAGAGGCTCATCAGGGATATACAGACCACATTCTTACTCTTCTGGTTTCAGGCGAGCCTTCGGAAGATTTTCCCGAGGAGCTTCTCTGGGAACCTAATCAGGACGGGAATTTGGAAAATGGAACAGAGGGTGTGGGTGACTGGGTAAGGATAGAACCGCTGAGCGGAGACGTGAGGGCGCGCAGTCGTTCCGCCAGTCTGAAAAAACTGAAAGTGGAGTTCCTGCGGATCGCCGCCCCGCTTCTTGGATGTGGTTTTGATGAACTCTACCAGCGCCATAAAAGGAGACGGAAACGCAGAACGGCGGTGCTGGCAGCCGCAGGCGGAACACTGATGACCGCAGTTTTTCTTCTGATATCCGTTTTTGCATACAGAACCTGGATATCAGAAGGCAATTACAGAAGAATGCTCTCAGAGGAGTATATCCGGGCGGCAGGAGAATATACGGTAACAGAAGACCCGCAGCATGCGCTTCTCTATTATACCCAGGCGCTTTCTCTGGAACCTTCTTCAGCGTCGGCATCAGCGGGAACAGCGATACTGCTTCAGGATTATCTGTGGCCGGTGAAGGACGGAGAGGAAGAAGGAACCCTTAATAAAAATCTGGATCCGCCGGAAGAATTAGGAACAGTTCTGTCGTTATGCCAGGAGAGTTACTGGGCGTTCCAGGGAAACGGCAAAATTATCTTTTATGATTCGGACGAGGAGAAAGGCTGGCAGACAGAAACTCCTTCAGACTACAGCCGCGGATGCAGCCCGGATGAAACGGATCTGGCCATTTATAATGCATCTGCAGCCATGGTGGGAAAGAACAGGGGTATTATTGCGTACGGCGGCCTGATCCATCTTTATGATCTCCTGGAAGACGGGACAGTAAGGGAGACGGCCCGGGCAGATCTGGCGGATGCTTTTCCGGAGCTTGCCGGACAGGAGGGCATCCTTTTGTATACCGGGATTCAATTGTCGGAAGACGGAAGTATCGCGGTAGTAAGCTCAGGCGGCCATGCCGCAGTGTATAACACAGATGATCTGACTCTGCATGCTGTGGTCAGTCAGTATTTCTACGGCCTGATGGATGCGGCAGTCAGCGGGGACGGGGAATACTTTGCTCTTGCCTATGGAAATCTCTATGAAAATGATCTCAGAAACCCCGGAAGTTACTTTGAAGTATATGATATGGAAGGAAACTGTCTGTTTACCTCGCCGGAAAGATCCAGACAGGTGATACGGGGAATGCAGTTCTGTCCGGAAGAAAGTTCCGGGATTCTTGTATGGGACAGGGAAAATGTCCGGCTGTGGAACTGGGAGGACGGAGAACAGACGGCGGCCCCGGTCTGTGCAGCGGGGATTATTTCGGCGGCATTTGGGGAATCCGGGCAGATTCTGGTGGATACGGGAGATGGAGTGGTTGAAAAGTATGGTTTTGTACAGACTGAAGATACATTTTCGGAAACAGAAGACGGGCAGTATCCGGCAGAGGATATGGATGAAAATGTACTCATAGGAGATTTGTACCAGGAAATCGAAATAGAAGACGGCCTGACGCTGTCATTAAATTACGGGGAGATTTCTCTAAAAGACAGCCAGGGGGTGACGGATACGGCAGAGTTTAAAAATAATCTTGTGTCGGAAATGTTTTATGACCCGGACCGGCAAAAAGTATATGTGTTCAGCACTTATTCAGACTTTCTGGCATCCGTGGAGATCGACAGGGAAAAGAAGACTCTTGGAAGTCCGGTGGAAATGAATACGGAAGGCGTTCCCATATCAACTGTCTGGTCCGGTTCCGGAACGACAGTTGCGGAGACTGCGGAAAGCAGCCTGCTCCTGTATGACAGAAACGACCGGTTTATCCGTAAGATTATGCCGGAACATGCGGGAGATGTGGAGGATATCTGTATAGATGAAGACGGACGTTATATGGCGGTTGTGATCATCACTGTGCAGCAGGAATCAGGACTTGCCTCTTATTCAGAACGCGGAACAATAGAACTTTATAATCTGGAGAATGGTATTCTTACAGCCTCATTTGAAGAACCGGAACCGGTGGATTCTGTTTCTTTTGATGAAAGCGGTATGCTCCTGTGGCTTTCCGGCGGGAAAGTGGGGGCAAGCCGGATCAGAATGCCGGAGGCGGATGCAGAACTCACCGGATTTCTTCAGGATCTCTGCTGTCTTGAACTGGAGACAGACGGGCGGATTACTTTCCGTGAACCGGATCTCTCCGGTTACGGTCCGGGAAGCTGGGATAAGAGTCTGGGAACATTCGGACAGATAACTTCTTTTGGGACGGATGAAGAGGAATCTGAAGATATGGCAGTCCGGGTGAATGAACTGATAGACGCGGACGATTTCGGCAGCAGCGAATGGTTTGACCGCTGCGATGTTCTGTGGGAGGAGATGCTGGAGGGCGCGCAGACATATACAGTGATGGAGATGGACGGTTTTTATGCCGCCTGCCTTACAGCCGCCCAGGGAGAACAGGAAAGCCGCCTCGGCTTTGGACTGGATATCTATATCACGCTTCTGGAATCAGCTCTGAAGGGCGAAGAAGAAGTTTATACAGACTGCACTGCCAATTTCCTGAACACGCTGGAACAGACAGTGTCGGCGGATAAAGA
Organism: Candidatus Blautia excrementigallinarum; assembly: GCA_019119235.1. Lineage (GTDB taxonomy): Bacteria > Bacillota > Clostridia > Lachnospirales > Lachnospiraceae > Blautia_A > Blautia_A excrementigallinarum. The sequence goes on from DWXL01000173.1 coordinate 3,775, forward strand.
AATTGCGGAAGCTTTCCGGACGATGGGGGCTATTCTTATGGAAGATATCGATCCTGATCAGATTGGCGGGTATACGGAAGAAACTTTTGATATAAATGCTATGAACAAAGTAATGACATACTATCAGGCGGAATATTTCTTTGCTCTCAGCGGTCTTCTTGAAGGCAGGGGGCCAGATGCTCTGGATACTCTGAATGAGCTGGCGGAGCATCCTCTGATACAGGGATCTGACGCGGAAGTCCGGATCCTCCGGGCGCTGCTGGGGCGGGACGGAAAAACAGCGGCAAATGAAGCTGATACAATGGTCAGCATATATCTGGACGGCGGAACGGATGAAAGCCTGATCGGGGAAACAGTCCGGACCTGGCTGACTTCATCATCCATGCTTACATGGCGCGGTGTTATCGAACCGGATGTACTCCAGGAATTCCTTGAAGAATTTCAGGCTGACTGCGGTCTGGAAATAACGGCTCTGATGCCGGAAGCGCAGGAAGCGGGGCTTGAAGTCGGAGATCTTGTTATCGGCGTGGACGGCACGAGGATCGCAGGGGAAGGACATTTCAGAAGACTGCGGGAGGAGTCGGAAGACAATATATTGAATGTTCTCCGGGACGGACTGGTCACAGAGATTAAGATTCCGCAGGGGACGCCTTTTTACGGTAATATGACTGTCAGGGCGGAAAGATGATTTAAAAAGATTTTCTGTTGTTGAGATCCTTTTTCCGTGATAAACTAGCATTAGCGTACAGGCGGAGCGAATTGCTTCACTGTACACTGACGCTGGAGAAATAACAGAAAAAGGAGAAACATCATATGCCGGTTTTTGATTTTAATAATACTCCGGAAAAGGGAAAACATCCGGAGTGTACATATACTACTTTCCATTCCGAGGAGGGAGATGCCACTCCCGACAGACCGATCCTCTATCTGGACAACAGTAAACGCCAGTGGCAGCATCATTCCTGCGGCATCTTTACCAATCCCGTCCACCGGACTTCTTTTGAGTTCAAAGAAGAGCAGCAGGGGGAGGTCAGCGCGGATATCCTGAAGATCGACGCGCGTTTTGTCAGCCTGATCCGCTGGCTGGGCGAGAACCGTATCCGTGTACGTCTTTCCGGCGAGAACCGGGAAGAGGGATACGCGGTGTACAGGATCCGTGAGACGGCTTTCGGAGGAGGAACGAAGCTCTCCGCGGAGGACGGATTCCTCCAGTTTATGATCGCCAGACTTCTTTCCAGCAGCGCCCCGGAAGATCTGTCGGATAGTGAGGAAGAGGAAGAATCCGGCGACGAGATGAAACTCACCAGTATCCAGAGTATTACGGATTTCATGACCTGCGCGGGAAGAATTCTTCCCGACAATATCCGTCTCTGGGCCAGAAGGAATCTGGCTGTGGCTCGTTCTCATGAAGTATCTCAGGAAGAACGCCGCCATGCGCAGCGGGCGCTCTCTATTATGATGAATATCCAGTGGAAGAGCAATTACTTTGAATCCATAGATCCTGTGGAAGCGAGAAGAATCCTGGACGAGGAACTGTACGGGATGGAGCGTGTGAAGCAGAGGATCATCGAGACGATCATCCAGATCAACCGGACTCATACGCTTCCCGCTTACGGGCTGCTTCTGGTGGGACCGGCGGGTACAGGGAAATCCCAGATCGCCTATGCGGTAGCCCGGATCCTTCGTCTGCCCTGGACCACTCTGGATATGAGTTCCATCAACGATCCGGAGCAGCTGACTGGAAGTTCCCGCGTCTACGCCAACGCCAAGCCGGGGATCATAATGGAAGCCTTCGCGGCGGCGGGAGAGTCCAATCTGGTGTTTATCATCAACGAGCTGGACAAAGCGTCCGCAGGCAAGGGCAACGGAAATCCCGCGGATGTTCTGTTGACGCTTTTGGATAATCTGGGATTCACAGACAACTATATGGAATGCATGGTGCCTACCGTGGGCGTGTATCCCATTGCAACGGCTAATGACAAGAGCCAGATCAGCGCTCCTCTGATGTCCCGTTTTGCCGTGGTGGATATCCCTGATTATACGCCGGAGGAGAAGAAGGTGATCTTTTCCAGATTCGCCCTTCCAAAAGTTCTGAAAAGAATGAGCCTGAAAGAGAGCGAATGTATCGTCAGTGACGAGGCTCTGGATGCGGTGATCCGTAAATATGCGGACACTACAGGAATCCGTGATCTTGAGCAGGCGGCGGAGCACATTGCGGCCAACGCCCTGTACAGAATCGAGGTCGATCATGTTTCCAGCGTGACCTTCGACGCGGAAATGGTACGGGAGCTTCTTGACTGACAGGAGGAACCGTGCCGGTTGAAGGCAGCCGGAGAAATTGAAAAAATCAATTGCAGTATCAGACAAAATCTGCTATACTTGCCTCAGCGCACTGGGATTTTCCCGGCGCGCTGAAGGTGAAAAATTGTTTAATATGAAAAAATGAAAAGTGACAGCGGCGGTCCGTAAGAAGACTACTGCGGAACTGGTTCGAGACCCTCCCAGTATAAAAAACTAGGCAAACAGGTATCTTCTGATGAATGATGCCTTTTTCTGCGGAGGTGTTTCCGCGGAAAAGGCGGAACAGTCAGGAGGTTTTTTTATGCGTAAAATTATAATCGACTGTGATCCGGGGATAGACGATTCTCTTGCCCTGATGCTGGCTCTGTCCTCTCCCGAGCTGGATATTATGGGGATCACTACGGTTTCCGGCAACGTCCCGGCGGATATGGGGGCCCGGAACGCCCGGAAGGTATTGAAACATATGGGGCGCATGGATATTCCCGTATACATTGGCGAACAGGTGCCGTTGAAATGTCCTTATACAGACGCTATGGACACCCATGGTCAGGATGGAATGGGAGAGAGTTTCCTTCCGGAAGTGCCGGGAGATTTTCCAAAGAAGAGCGCGGTGGAATTCCTGGAAGAGACTCTGGAAAAAGAAAAGATTTCTATCATAGCTCTGGGTCCCATGACGAATCTTGCGAAACTATTTTCCATGCGGCCAAAGCTGATCGACCAGGTAGAGGAACTAGTATCCATGGGCGGGAATTTCCGAAGCCATGGAAACTGTTCCCCGGTGGCGGAATATAACTACTGGTGCGACCCGGACGCCGCCGCCATCTGTTACGATCTTTTCGGAAAGGCCGGGAAAAAGATTGAAATGGT
>DWXL01000174.1 GCA_019119235.1 Candidatus Blautia excrementigallinarum
TTTTTGCTCACAAGGACGCCGCCGTCGGCCTGCCGTCCCTGCACCTGGAGCTGTGAATAGGTTCCGTCCAGGCTTTCCTTCAGAAAACCCACAAGTTCCTCTCTTCTGTAATTCCGGTGGAGCATCTTCGCGCCCTCCGGCACAGACGCCTGATAGAGGATCTCCCCCTTCACTTCCACAGGGCGTATCCTCACCCTGGACGGCGCGTCCTTCCTGCGGCAGCCGCTTAAAACCGCCAGGATCATATTTTCATTGATCAGTTCGTCAAAAAACTCGTCTGTTGTCATCATTGATTCAATATCCTCTGCATCTTTTCCGTCTGCATCTTCTCCGGTAAATCCCGTGATAAAAAAGAACCTCCGCCAGTTCTCCCGGAAAGCCGGAAGAAACAGACTGCGCGGAAAACACCTCATCGATCTTCTTTCCTATGCTGTCGCTCATGAGTTTCAGCATCCGTCTGTCCGGATATTCGTCATAGATCCTGCTGCCCTCATAATCGAAAACATTCAGTTCCTCTTCTACCATATCCCGGATCCTTCCGGCGGTATCCGGATACCAGGATCTCAGCAGATCGGATTCTTTTTCCTGCAGGATCTCCCCCTCAAAAACGGCGGGATCTCCGTACGCGCGGTAAAAAGGCACAAAATCATTCTCAAACATAGGCTGTCTCCCCAGGTCCTCTCCTGAAATCTGTTTTAGAATATGCAGGATACGGGCACAGGTGCATGGCTCAGCCCTGGATATTTTTGAGAATTTCTCTTGTAAGTTTTACACTGTGCTCTATGGCAAGCTGTTCAAAAGCCGGATAGTCCACATGGGCACTTCCGTCCGCCTTATCGGAAATGGCGCGGATCACAAGGAAAGGCACATGATTCAGATAAGCCGCCTGGGCGATGGCTGCGCCTTCCATCTCCACCGCGTAAGCGCCGAATTCCTTCACAATAAAGTCCTTCACGCCCTGGTCCGCCACAAACTGATCGCCGGAGGCGATCCTTCCTTCGAACACCTGAATATCCGGGTTCACCTCCCGGCAGGCCTGTACGGCCACTTTGCGAAGAACCTCGTCTCCCTGGAAAGAGAATACGTCCATCTGGGGGATCTGTCCCACAGGATAGCCGAAGGCAACCGCGTTCATATCATGATGGATCAGGTCCGTAGATACCACAATATCCCCGATATTGATCTCATTGTTCAGGCTTCCCGCGATTCCTGTATTGATGATCACTTCCGCCTGAAACTCGTCTACAAGGATCTGGGCGCATATCGCCGCATTCACCTTGCCGATCCCGGAGCGGACAACCACCGCTCTCCTGCCCTCAAGAATTCCCTCATAAAAATCCATGGACGCTTTGCTGGTGATCTTCACGTCCTGCATATATTCTTTCAATCCGGCAACTTCATCATCCATTGCCCCGATGATTCCAATACATCTCATAATAATCTTTCTCCTGATATTTTTTTACTGCAATACCTGCGGATTCTTCCTCCGGCACGGTATCGTTGTCTCCATTATAGCAAAAGTTCAGTTTATATGGAAACTTTTTTTCATTTCTGCTATAATTAATAATTACAGGAACCGGAATGCCGTTCCGGCGATCCGCGGTCCTTATGAATATTTTACAGATCAAAGGAGGAAATCATATGACATACAAAACAAACGGCGTCTGCGCAAAATCCATTGATTTTGAAATTGACGGCGAAAATAAAGTACGCAATGTAACATTTGAAGGAGGGTGCTCCGGCAACACTCAGGGCGTTGCCCGTCTGGTGGAAGGAATGGACGTTCAGGAGGCCATCAGCCGCCTGGAGGGAATCCGCTGCGGATGGAAACCCACTTCCTGCCCCGACCAGCTTGCCCGCGCCCTTAAAGGAGCTCTTTCCTGATCATTCCCGCCGGTTTGGGCTGTGAATGACAGACCTGTCAGAGTTTCATATGCAGAATACGAAAGGAGGACTGATTCTATGAGCTGGAAAAACGAGAAATTCTATACCACAGCTTCAGAGATCAAAGATTATCTGAACCTGTCCGATGAGGAGGAGAAACAAATGGAGGTTATTCTGGAACGGTTCCCCATGTCTGTTCCCGAATACTATCTCTCCCTGATCGACAAAAACGACCCTGCGGATCCCATCCGCCGTATGTGTATCCCGTCCCTTACAGAAACTGATCTTTCCGGTGATTTTGACACCAGCGGCGAGGCCGACAACACTGTTCAGGCAGGACTTCAGCACAAGTATACACAGACTGCTCTGGTCCTTTCCACGAACTGCTGCGCCATGTACTGCAGACACTGTTTCCGCAAGAGACTCGTAGGAGTGGACGACACGGAAACCGCCAAACAGTTCGACTCAATGATGCAGTATATTGCAGAGCATAAAGAGCTTAACAACGTGCTGGTATCCGGCGGCGATTCTCTGATGATGCCCAGCCACATGATCCGGAAATATCTGGAAGCCCTTACCGCAATGGATCATCTGGATCTCATCCGTTTCGGCACCAGGATCCCCGTGGTCTTCCCCGACCGCGTTCTTGAGGATCCCGAACTTCAGGATACCTTCCGGGAGTTTGCCGACAAAAAGCAGATCTACATTGTCACCCAGTTCAACCATCCCAGGGAGATCACTGCCAAGGCGGCCGAGGTGATCCGGATCTTCCGCAAAATGGGATTCGTGGTGAAGAATCAGACCGTCCTTCTCAAAGGGGTCAACGACGATCCCGCCGTACTGGGAGAGCTTCTTCAGAAACTTACCCGTGTGGGTATCGTTCCCTATTATATCTTCCAGTGCCGTCCCGTAAGAGGGGTGAAGAACCAGTTCCAGGTTCCTCTGGAAAAAGGCGTCCGCATTGTGGACGAGGCCAAGAATCTTCAGAGCGGCCAGGGCAAATGCATCCGCTACTGTATGTCCACACCAAGAGGCAAGATCGAGGTTCTCGGCCAGCTTCCCGATGGAAAGATGCTTTTTAAATTCAATCAGGCCAAAAACAGCGCCGACGCGGCGAAGATCATGATTCTTGATCTGGAGCCCGGCCAGTGCTGGCTGTATTAAAGATTCCATATCCGGAAAACAAAAATCCCCGTCCTGTCTGCAGGCGGGGATTTTCTGTATTCTGGTATTCTGTTTCCGATATTGAATTTCCGATTCTTTATTTCCGGTCTTTTATTTTCATTTTTTATTTCTCATCTGAAACATCGTTTCGGTCCCATTTGTCGCACAGGGATTGGATCTCTCTAGCAAATTTCTCCAGATCCTTATTGGCGCAGCCTTCGTTCTTCCGGATCACCGACATCAGCCTCTGGCCCATAGCAACCAGTTTCTCAAAGGCGCGGGCAGCCTTGCCGGCTTTATGGGAAGCGGCTTTTGAGGTTTTCACACCTTTTGCTTCGCAGATGAAGGAGTCTGCCGCTAGGTCGTATTCCGTTCCGCTGAAAGGCGCCATGGCGTCCAGGCCTTTTTCTTCCCTGAGCCTCCGGGCAAAAATTTCCGTCACTTCATCGTCGCCGTGAGTGACAAAGACCTTCTTCGGTTTTTCTTTAAAAGCCCCGATCCAGTCCAGAAGCCCGTTCACATCCGCGTGTCCGCTGATGCCCTGCATCTGGCAGATCTCCGCCGCCACGTAGACTTCCTCGCCAAAAAGCTTCACCTCTGTGGCTCCTTCGATAAGCGCTCTTCCCAGCGTGCCGATCGCCTGATATCCCACAAAAAGGATGGTGTTGCTGGAATTCCACAGATTATGCTTCAGGTGGTGTTTGATACGGCCCGCATCGCACATGCCGCTGGCGGAAATAATAACCTTGCAGTCCTCGTCATAGTTGATCGCCTTGGAATCGTCACTGGTGACGGAAGTGCGGAGACCGGGGAAACTCAACGGGTTGATGCCGTCCATGATCAGGCCAACGGCCTCCTGGTCAAAGCAGTCGTACATATGCTCTTTAAAGATCGTGGTCGCCTCGTTGGCAAGAGGACTGTCCACATAAACCTTGAAATTCTCATGGCCTTTCACTCTGTTCTCGGCCTTGATCTGGCGGATGAAATACAGCATTTCCTGAGTACGGCCGACTGCGAATGATGGGATGATCACGCTGCCGCCCCGGTCGAAGGTTCTCTGGATGATCTCCGCCAGAGTTCCCACGTAATCCGGTCTCTCGCCGTGACTTCTGTCTCCGTAGGTAGATTCCATGATCACATAGTCCGCTTCATGAAGATAAGTGGGGTCCTTGATCAGCGGCTGATTGCTGTTGCCGATATCACCGGAAAATACCAGTTTCCGTTCTTCGTTCCCCTCTGTGATGGTGATCTCTATACTGGCGGATCCCAGAAGATGGCCTGCGTCCACGAAACGGACCGCGATCCCCTCCGCCGGTTTCACTTTCTTTTCATAGGGACAGGGAACAAAATTGCGCAGCACGCCCATGGCGTCCTCCATGGTATAGGCGGGAACGAATTCCGGCTTGCCCTGCCTTCTGGCTTTGCGGTTCCTCCACTCCGCCTCAAACATCTGGATATGGGCGCTGTCACGAAGCATGATATCACAGAGATGACAGGTGGCTTCCGTGGCGTATATCGGTCCCTGGAATCCTTTGGCATAGATTGCCGGCAGATTGCCGGAATGATCCATATGGGCATGTGTGAGAAGAGCGAAATCCAGTTCTCCCGGATTCACGGGAATCTCTTTATTTTCATAATAATCAGGCCCCTGCTGCATACCGCAGTCCACCAGGAATTTCTTTCCTGCCGCCTCCAGATAATAACAGCTGCCTGTTACTTCATGTGTTGCTCCGAGAAATGTTAGCTTCATTTGCCGACCCCCTTTGGATGATAATACTTCACTGTCTTTATTATACACGAGCGGCCGTATTTTTAACAGTATTTTGTCCCTCCGGACGGGAATTAATTATGAAAAGCAGAAGAGCGGAAGCTGAACGCCCCGCCCTCCTGTTTTGTCGTTAATTGCTTTTTTGAGAATTATTTTTGTGTTCCTTGCTGCGATACAGAATAATTTCTCATTCCGTACCTGTGTACTGCAGCAGAATAAATGTCATTTCAGTATTTCAGAACAGCTGCGTTCCTTCTGCGGAAGGTAAGGTGGTTTACATTCTCAATTTAAAAAATACATCCGCCAAAAGCACGCGCCGTCCGGTATCCATTTGCCTGAAAAACCATTAATATTTTTCCTGTGTGTCGGTAGAAAAATGTTGGTTTTTT
>DWXL01000175.1 GCA_019119235.1 Candidatus Blautia excrementigallinarum
ATAAAAATTTACAGATGCTTGCCAACTATCTCCAGAAACAGCTGTGTTATAGTTAAACCATCTTAAAGAGAGGGACGTGTCCCAAATAAAAAAAGATTGGAGGATCTTAAGATGAAGAAAAAAACAGTGGCAGGTTTACTGACATTATGCATGGCGGCAGGAATGATGATCGTTCCCCAGACCGCAGTAATGGCAGAAGAAGAGAGCGGCGGAAAGCTTGTAGGCGTTGCAATGCCCACCAAGGATCTTCAGAGATGGAATCAGGACGGCGACAACATGAAGAAATCTCTGGAAGATGCAGGATACGAAGTAGACCTTCAGTATGCGTCCAACGACGTTGCTACTCAGGTATCTCAGGTTGAGAACATGATCTCCAACGGATGCGATATCCTTGTAATCGCTTCTATCGACGGAAGTTCTCTCGGAGAGCCGCTGAGCCAGGCAAAAGAGGCAGGCATCCCGGTTATCGCTTATGACCGTCTGCTGATGGAATCTGACGCAGTTTCCTATTACGCTACTTTTGATAACTATATGGTAGGTCAGAAACAGGGCGAATATATCGTGGAAGCTCTGAATCTGGAAGAGGAAGAAGGACCGTTCAATCTGGAGATCGTTGCGGGAGCACCGGACGACAACAACGCAAACTTCTTCTACGGCGGCGCTATGGACGTTCTGCAGCCCTACATTGACGAAGGCAAACTGGTAGTTAAATCCGGCCAGACAGAATTCGAGGAATGCGCTACACAGGCATGGGATTCCGCTAAGGCTCAGGACAGAATGGACACCATCATCGCAGGTAACTATTCTGACGGAACCAATCTGGACGCAGTTCTCTGCTCCAACGACTCCACAGCACTTGGCGTTGCAAACTCTCTGGCAGCTTCCTACACAGGAGAATATCCGGTTATCACTGGTCAGGACTGCGACCTTGCAAACGTTAAGAACCTGATCGCCGGAAAACAGGCTATGGATATCTTCAAGGATACACGTACACTTGCAGACCAGGTTGTTACCATGGTTGAGGCAGTGCTCAGCGGCGAAGAAGCTGAAGTTAACGATACCGAGTCCTATGACAACGGCACAGGCGTGATCCCCACATATCTTTGCGAGCCGGTTGTTGTTACAGCAGACAACTATCAGGAATACCTGATCGATTCCGGATACTACACCGAGGATCAGCTTCAGTAATCAATACGGAACCAGTTCAGCAGGCGGGGGCGTTTCTCCCCCGTCTGTATATTTAGGAAAAGGAGGGACATCATTGGCTAAGATACTTTTGGAAATGAAGAACATTACCAAAACGTTCCCTGGTGTTAAAGCTCTTGACAATGTAAATCTCCAGGTGGAGGAAGGCGAGATACACGCTCTTGTAGGTGAGAACGGCGCGGGCAAGTCCACCCTTATGAACGTACTGAGCGGAATCTATCCCTATGGCTCCTATGAGGGAGATATTATCTATAACGGAGAGATCTGCCGTTTCGCGAAGATCAAGGACAGCGAGGAGAAAGGCATCGTTATCATCCATCAGGAACTGGCGCTGATCCCCTACATGACCATCGGGGAGAACATGTACCTTGGTAATGAAAAAGGAAAAACATATTCCATCAACTGGAACGAGACATACGGCGAAGCGGATGAATATCTGAAGACAGTAGGACTGGAGGAATCTTCCCGTACGCTGATCAAGGATATCGGAGTGGGCAAGCAGCAGCTGGTCGAGATCGCAAAAGCGCTGGCAAAACACGCGAAGCTCCTGATACTTGATGAGCCCACGGCTTCACTGAACGAAGATGATTCCAGAGCGCTTCTTGACCTTCTTCTGAAGTTCAAGAAAGAGGGAATGACCTCTATCATCATTTCCCATAAGCTCAACGAAATTTCCTACGTGGCGGACAAGATCACAGTCATCCGCGACGGATCCACCATCGAAACACTGGACAAAGAAAAAGACGATATCTCCGAAGCCCGTATCATTCAGGGCATGGTAGGACGTGAACTGACAGACCGTTTCCCGAAACGTCCGGGCGTGAAGATCGGCGATGTCGCCATGGAAGTAAAAAACTGGACAGTACATCATCCCCTTTATTCCGAAAGAAAGGTTGTAGACAACGTTTCTTTCAATGTGCGTAAAGGAGAGGTTGTGGGAATTTCCGGACTGATGGGCGCGGGACGTACCGAGCTTGCCATGAGTATATTCGGAAAAAGCTACGGAACCGGGATCAGCGGACAGATCTTCATAGGCGGTAAAGAAGTGAAACTGAATACCGTAACAGAGGCGATCCGTCACGGACTTGCCTATGTGACAGAAGACCGTAAGGGCAATGGACTGATCCTCAGCAATCCCATCAAGATCAACACAACTCTTGCGAATCTGAAGGCAGTCAGCTCCCACGGCGTGCTGGACGCGGATAAAGAGTACGCTGTTGCGGAGGAATACAGGGACAAACTGAAAACAAAATGTCCCACTGTAGAGCAGAACGTAGGAAACTTAAGCGGAGGCAACCAGCAGAAGGTACTGCTGGCAAAATGGATGTTCACTGAACCGGACGTCCTGATCCTTGACGAGCCTACACGAGGAATCGACGTAGGTGCAAAATATGAAATCTACTGTATCATTAACGATCTGGTAGCGGCAGGGAAATCGGTGATCATGATTTCCTCAGAACTTCCGGAAGTACTGGGAATGTCCGACCGTATCTATATCATGAACGAAGGAAAGATGGTAGGAGAAGTGGACGGTAAGGAAGCTACCCAGGAAATGATCATGTCACGTATTTTGAAATCGAGCAAAGGAGAATAAACATGGATAATAAAGTAAAAGTTTATGAAGTGTTGAAAAAATATACCATGGTCATCGTCCTGGTGGCAGCAGTGGTACTTTTCGCCGTAAACACGGGAGGAAAAATGCTCCTTCCCCAGAACGTAAATAACCTGATCGCTCAGAACGCCTATGTATTCGTTCTGGCAACCGGTATGCTGTTCTGTATCCTGACAGGTGGAAACATCGACCTTTCTGTTGGTTCTGTTGTCTGCTTCATCGGCGCCGTAGGCGGCAAGATGATGGTGACAAACGGAATGAATTCCTATCTCAGCATGCTTGTTATGGTGCTGGTAGGTATCCTCATCGGCGCATGGCAGGGATTCTGGATCGCGTATGTGAGAATTCCTCCGTTCATCGTAACCCTGGCCGGAATGCTTGTATTCCGCGGACTTTCCAACGTAGTGCTGGACGGTATGACACTGGCTCCCATGCCGGATGATTTCCTGGGACTTTTCAACAACTATGTTCCGGATTTCTTCGGAATGGAAGGCTTTAACATGACCTGCTTCCTGGTGGGCGTGATCGTATGTGTGCTTTATGTGCTGATGGTATTCAAAGGCCGTATCACACGTGCGAAAAAAGGATACCGCGTGGAGCCGTTATCAGGAACTCTGATAAAAATGGTTCTGATCTGTGCAGCAGTCCTGGCGTTTATGTTCCGTCTGGCTCAGTACAAAGGTATCCCCAACTCCCTCGTATGGATCGCGGTAGTGATCGCAGTTTATACATACATCTCTTCCAAGACTACAGTGGGACGTTATTTCTACGCTGTAGGCGGCAATGAGAAGGCGACGAAGCTCTCCGGTATCAACACTAACAGAGTATACTTCCTGGCATACCTGAACATGGGATTCCTTGCAGCAATCGCGGGTATGGTAACTACCGCCCGTCTGAATTCCTCCAACCCCACGGCAGGAACGAACTTCGAGATGGACGCTATCGGCGCCTGCTTCATCGGCGGTGCTTCCGCATACGGCGGAACCGGTACGGTACCTGGCGTTATCATCGGTGCTCTTCTCATGGGTGTTCTGAACCTTGGTATGAGTATCATGGGCGTTGACCAGAACATGCAGAAGGTAGTAAAAGGTCTCGTGCTTCTGGCAGCCGTTATCTTCGACGTTGTAAGTAAGAGAAAAGCCTTTATCGTGAAATAATTAATTTTTCCTGAAAGATATACCGCTATGCAGTTTATGCTGCGGAACAGATACCCCTCGGCCGGATGAACAGGCTGAGGGGTGTTTTTATGTCCTGACGCATAAAAAAACAGGTTATAATAATGAAAAAAGTATAAGCTGTCTCAAAACGGTTGCAAGAACCTTCCGGGAACATTATAATGAAGCCAAGGAGTGTGATTATGAGCAGACAAAATTCAAAAAAAACAAAAAAGAAAGGCGATATTATACTTACCCTGGCTTTGATCGTGGCCGTGGCCGTTTTCTGTTTTGCCGCCTACAATCTGTTTCATATCTATACAGAGTACAAGAAGGGAACAGACGAATACAACCATATCGAGCAGATGGCGGTGACAGAACGGGATCCGGAGAGTACCGAAGAGGCCTCAGATACAGAACAGGGGCTGCAGCCTCCTTTTGATGTTGATTTTGCCGCATTACAGGGAGTGAACCCGGATGTTGTGGGCTGGATCTACATAGAGGCTCTGGAGGGGATCAGTTATCCGGTGGTACAGGGGGAGGATAATGAGGAATATCTCCATACCACCTATGAGAATAATTATAATTTTGCGGGAACCATTTTTATCGATTACGAGAACAGCAGGGATTTTTCGGACTGTAATACGCTGGTATACGGACACAATATGAAGAACGGATCCATGTTCGGCCAGCTGAAGAAGTTCTCAGAAGACCAGACGACCTATGAGAAAAGTAAGTATTTCTGGATATTTACTCCTGAGAAGGATTACAGATATGAGATCATTTCCGCATATACAACGGGAGTCAACAGCGATACCTATACATTATTCAAAGGACCGGGAGACGAATTCCAGGAGTATCTGGATACCATTAAGGGTTATTCAGAGATCGAGACAGACGATACGGAACTCACCATAAAAGACCGCATCGTTACGCTGTCCACCTGTACCGGCAACGACGCCACCAGATATGTGGTGCAGGGCAGACTTGCGGATTCTGTGGACGTTTCCTGATACGCCAGGGAAAGGAAGGGATTGAGATGAAGGATAAGATCGCACAGCTTCAGGAGATTATTGACCAGTATGACAATATTGTGTTTTTTGGAGGAGCGGGAGTTTCCACCGAGAGCGGGATTCCGGATTTTCGTTCCCAGGACGGGCTTTATCATCAGAAATATGATTTTCCTCCGGAAACGATCCTCAGCCATACGTTCTTCCTGAATAACACGGAGGAATTTTTCAAGTTTTACAGAGATAAGATGCTCTGCGACACCGCGAAGCCCAACGCCGCCCATCTGAAGCTGGCGGAACTGGAGAAGGCGGGGAAACTGAAAGCCGTGATCACGCAGAATATCGATAATCTCCACCAGATGGCGGGGAGCAGGAAGGTGCTGGAGCTTCATGGAAGCGTATACCGCAACTACTGTATGCGCTGCGGCAAATTCTATGATTTTTCCTACGTGAAGAACAGTACGGGCGTGCCGTACTGTGAATGCGGCGGAGTGGTGAAGCCGGATGTGGTTCTCTATGAGGAAATGCTGGACAGCACTACGCTGGCGGAATCCGTGGACGCTATTTCCCGGGCGCAGGTGCTGATCATCGGCGGCACATCCCTGGCGGTGTATCCGGCTGCCAGTCTGATCGATTATTTCCGGGGTGAAGCCATCGTGGTGATCAATAAAGCGCCAACACCGAGAGACCGCAGCGCGGATCTTCTGATCAAGGATCCCATCGGTCAGGTGTTTTCGCAGATCAGAACAGAAGGAGAATAGAGAATGGGATTTACCTATGAAGTGGGAGATATTGTCACCCTCAAGAAAAGCCATCCCTGCGGCAGTAAAGACTGGGAAATACTCCGCGTGGGAGCGGATTTCCGTCTGAAATGCACAGGCTGCGGGCATCAGATCATGGTCCCCAGGAAGATGGTGGAGAAGAACACCCGTAACCTGAAGAAACCGCAGTAGAAAGAGGACAGTACGAAAGGGGATAACCGTTATGCGGGAGAAGATCAGCAGATTTCTGAAAGGGCAGATGGCAACTTCGGTAATATATATTCTGCTCGGGCTTTGCTTTATATGTATGCCTGTGGATATGGTGAATATCCTGTGCAAATTTATATTCGGCGTGGTGCTGATCGCCGCGGGACTTTACCATATCTGGCTTTATGTACAGGAGAAGCCCAACGCGACGCTCATGGATCTGTTGTCCGGAGGACTGATCCTGGTACTGGGAATCTTTCTGTTTTATAATCCGCAGGTGGTTGTGAAACTGCTTCCTGTGCTTCTGGGAACCTTTATCCTGACGGACAGCGTCTGGGTGCTGAAGGGAAGCCGGAAGCTTATGAAAAACGACAAAGACAGTCTTGAATGGAAAATACTCCTTGCGGGAAGTATCGTATTTATCTGTCTGGGGATCATTATGATCGCAAATCCATTCTCCGTGGTGAAGGTTATGGTCATCTTTGCAGGATGCGTACTCCTGGTAAACGGTCTGGCGGATCTGGTTTTCCTTTTCCTTATGAAAAAAGGTATCCGGACACTGGTGAAGATGAAAGAAGAGGCGAAGAAGAAGGAAGAAGCCAAAGCCGCTGAATTCAAGGCGGAGGAGCCGGCTTACACGCCCTGGAGTTTAAGAAACAAAGAAGATAAATCTGCGGATCAGGAAATAACAGAAATGTCGGAAACGACGAAGGATGATAATGAAAATACTTCTGAGAAACCGGAACTTTCGGAAATCGGAGTCGATATGGGAGAACCGGACAGTCCGGATGCAGAAGGAAGCATGGAAGAGCAGAAGGAAGATCCGGCGGGAGGAACAGAGAATTGAAGAATAAAATTCTGGTGATTGAAGACGACAGGGCGATTTCTGAACTGCTCTGTATGAATCTTAACGCAGCAGGGTATGAAACAGCAGCAGCCTATGACGGGGAGGAAGCCCGCAGGCTGCTGTTGTGGCATGAGGACGCGGATCTCGCCCTTGTGGATATCATGCTGCCGGGGAAAGACGGCTTTTCCCTGATGGATGATTTTAATGAGAAAAATCTTCCGGTGATTTATCTCACCGCTAAGGATGACGTGGCGTCCAAGGTAAAAGGTCTGAAGCTTGGCGCCGAGGATTATATGGTGAAGCCTTTTGAGATGCTGGAACTTCTTGTCCGCATAGAAAAGGTACTGGAGCGGACCGGAAGAGCAAAAAAGATCCTTGAGATCCGGGACGTAAAGGTTGATCTGGAAAAGCACCAGGTGACGAAAAAAGGCGTGGCAGTGAATCTGAAACCCATGGAATATGATCTTCTGGTTCTCCTTCTTCAAAACCGGAACATTGCTCTGGGAAGAGAGGAAATACTCCGCAGAGTATGGGGGACGGAATTCCTGGGAGAAAGCAGGACTGTGGACGTGCATGTGGGACAGCTGCGGAAGAAGCTGGAGCTGTATGAGGAGATCAGGACGATTCCCAAGCTTGGATACCGTCTGGAGGATTAACGGATGAAGTTATGGAAGAAAACGGTTGCTCTGATGCTGGCTACTCTTTTGTTCTCCCTTGTTCTGGTAGGCGGCCTGAGCCTTTTCCTCACAGGAAAGAGAGCACTGGAAAACACGGCTCAGACCTTCGGCAGACAGCTGGAAGCAGCCGCGTCTCTGATGGAGCAGTTCTGGGATGGAAGCCAGTACAGCCTGATGTCGGAGACCGGAAAAAAGGCCTACCGGGAATTCCAGTTCCGGATGTGCTGCGGGGATGGCTACGCCCTGATCAACAGAGAGAGCGGAGAAGTGGAAGGGAATTTTACAGGATATCAGATTGTGGATCTTAAGGCGATGGATATGCCGGAGGACAGCGTCGCGGACGACTACCGGATCCAGCGGCTGGACGGGAAGATCCTTCTGCTTCAGCAGACCATGCCGGAGCAGCCGGAAGGCTATCTGCTCCTGTCTGTGAGGAATATTACGGATGTTTTTGCTGAACTGCGGTATACTGCGGTGATGTTTCTGATCATCTGTTTTGGAATCTTCCTTCTGGCAGGTCTTTTTATTTACAAAATGATGCGGCGGACAGTACGGAGCATGGAGGAACTTCAGGAAGTGGCGGGAAAACAGGAGATGCTGCTGGGGGCTCTTGCCCATGAAATGAAAACACCTCTGACTTCGATAATCGGATATTCGGACAGTCTCCGCCATGTGAAGCTTGGGGAGGTACAGAGAGACCGGGCCCTGGAGCACATTGAAAGAGAGGGAAGACGGCTGGAAACACTGTCGGGAAAACTTCTCGAACTTCTTGGCCTGCACAGGAACAGGGCGATCCATATGGAGGATTACTCTGTAAAGGAGCTTTTTGACAGGATCCGGACGCTGGAAGAGGGGCGGGCAGAGAAAAAAGACGTCTGTTTTTCAGTGGAATGTGAGGATTTTTCCATGAAGATGGATCCTGCCCTGATGGAAAGTCTTCTGGTGAATCTGATCGATAACGCTTTTCACGCAGTTGATAAAGGCGGCCGGGTCAGTGTCAGAGCGGGGCGTGAAAACGGAAGGATATTCTTCCGGGTGGCGGATAACGGTCATGGAATCCCGGAGAAAGATCTGGACAGAGTGACGGAGGCTTTCTATATGGCAGACAAATCCAGAAGCCGCCAAAACGGCGGAGCCGGCCTGGGACTGGCCCTGTGCGAGAGTATCGCCCGGCTTCATAAAGGAAAACTCATAGTAGAAAGCAGAGAAGGAGAAGGCACGGTTGTGTCTGCTGTTTTCTGACGAAATTACATTTTGTTTACATTTTCCTGAATACTTTGCACAACAGATATGGTACCTTTGAGTTACAGGAGGTGGCATATGAATACAAAAAAATTTTATATGATTATCGGTGTATTCCTTCTGGCGGGAACAGGAATGTCCGGATGCGATAAAGTGGTAAAATCTGCAGTGGTGGCCGAAGAAAACGCAGGAAAAGAAAACGCCACAGACGCTTCTGAAGGAACGAAAGGGAATGAGGATTCTTTCCGGAATGTTTTGAAAACAGTTCCGGAGCAGGTACAGGCACCGGAAATCTATGAGACTTCCCGGATCGAATATCTCTGCAGCGCATCCAGGGAAGATAGATCCTCGCCGTTGGAATTTACTTTGACCGCAGAAGCCCCGGTGGAGGTACCCCAGGTGGATTCCATTCTTCTGAAAAAAGCAGACAAAGCGTCCGGTACGGAAGAAATGGCAGAGCAGATGATCTACGGGATCGCTGCCGGAAAAGAAATTAAAATATCAGAAGAAGAATTTTCTCAGGAAAATGGCGGACAAAGCGTCACGGGGAATTTTACCGCAGGGGAGATCCCTTATACTTATGCCTGCAATATCGGTGAAAACAGAAAATCTTTTTCCTGCTTAACGGATCTTTCCCAGGTTGCCGATACCGTAGAGGATCTGGAAAGCTGGCAGGCGGAGCTGTTTGAAAAATACGCCGCGGACACCGGAAAAGTGACAGGAGAAGAAGCCCTGGAATTTCTGGAAGAAATAGGGCTGCAGGGATTTCAGATCTGCTCGGAATATCACGATACCCTGCCCAGAGACGGAAAAAACGGTCCGGTCGCCAGAGATGGCTTTACTTTTGAACGGGTTGTGGACGGAGTTCCGGTAAATTATATAACGGAAAGCATGCTTCCGGTATATGAAGGTGGAGCTGCATCTGTGAACGGGGACGAAGCTGCAGCGGAAGGGGAGGATCAGATCTGGATGCAGGAAGAACTCAGCATAGAGTTTGCCGGAGGAACTGTAAGAATTTTTCAGTACAGAGATGGCCTTGAAATTTCTGATTTGTCAGATGAAAAACAGTTTCTTCTTCCTTTTGACGAGATCAGGGACATTTTTGAAAGAACGGTGGCGCTGCAGATGATGACCGAAGAGAACAGATATTCGCAGACATATGTTGATATGTCCGGGGTTTCTATATATAATGTGGATTCCGTAGATATGACGGTTACAAAAGTAAAACTGGGCTATATGAGACAGCGGGATAATCTGAGTAATAAAAAAGGGTTTTTGATTCCGGTGTGGGATTTTTACGGCGTATGGACCGCAGAGTTGACAAGTGGGAGCGGCATTGCTTCCTCCAGTATGGAAGCGGACGATTTTCCAATACTGACCCTTGACGCCAGAGACGGAACGGTGATCCAGAGATTTCTGGGTTTTTGAACATGAAATTTGAACATGTTTCTTGATTTTTTATCATGGTGGATTTCCTCTCACGGAAATATAATGTAACCAGATTGAAAAACAAATTCAATGTAAAGGAGAGGATTACACTATGAAGACGAAGAAAATCGCAGCACTGGGCCTTGCGGCAGTTATGGCGGCAACGATGGTTCCGGCGGTTCCCGCAATGGCGGAGGACGCATCCGGACAGGTTTACTATCTGAACTTCAAACCGGAGCAGGATGAAGACTGGCAGAATCTGGCGGCGGCATACACCGAGGAGACAGGAGTTCCGGTAACGGTAGTGACGGCGGCTTCCGGACAGTATGAGACCACGCTTCAGTCCGAGATGGCAAAGAGCGAAGCTCCCACACTTTTCCAGGTAAACGGCCCGGTAGGCCTGAAGAACTGGAAGGATTACTGCTATGACCTTTCCGGTTCCGATATTTATTCCCAGCTTACCAATGAGGCATACGCCCTGAAAGACGGGGACGCAGTTGCGGGAATCGCATACGTTATCGAGTCCTACGGACTGATCGTAAACACAACGCTTCTGGAGAAAGCAGGCTACACACTGGACGATATCAAGAGTTATGATGATCTGAAAGCAGTAGCGGACGATATCCAGAGCAGAAAAGACGAGCTGGGCGTCAAGGGCGCTTTCACTTCCGCAGGTATGGACGGATCTTCCGACTGGAGATATAAGACACACCTTGCAAATCTTCCCATCTACTATGAATATGCGGAAGAGGGAATCGACGACACAGACGCCATCAAGGGAACCTACCTTGACAACTACAAGAACCTTTTTGACCTGTATATCACAGACTCCACCTGCGACGGCGCGGAACTTTCCGCCAAGACCGCGGACGATTCCAGAAATGAATTCGTGAACAGCGAGGCTGTTTTCTATCAGAACGGATCCTGGGAGTATTCCGAACTTGCCAAGACATTCGGCGATGACGAACTGGCAATGATCCCCATCTACTTCGGCGTAGACGACGAGAACGAAGGCCTTGCTACCGGTACAGAGAACTACTGGTGCGTAAACAAGAACGCTTCCGAAGAAGATATCCAGGCAACTCTGGACTTCATCAACTGGTGCGTAACCTCTGAGACAGGCACAAAGTCCATGGCTGAGGATATGGGATTCACGATCCCCTTCAAGACTGCGGCTACTCCTACCAATCTCTTTGTAAAACAGGATCAGGAGTACACAGAAGCAGGACTGACACCGGTATCATGGTGCTTCACCACAATGCCTTCTGAAGAGTGGAAGAACGCTCTGGGAACCGCGCTTACCGCTTATGCCGCCGAGACGGGAACCTGGGACGACGTAGTATCCGCATTCGTTGACAACTGGGCAATGGAAAAAGCTCTGTCCGAATAAAAGGTAATTTACTGAACTGACTTACGGGGCTGCTGCACAATTCTGCAGCAGCCCTTTTCAGCAGAAGAGAAAAACCTGCGTTTTATCAGGCGCAGGGTGCAGAATTCATGAAAGGAAAGAGGTAGGATCCTATGGTAGGAAAAACAATAAAAAAATGGTGGCCTCTGTTTGTACTGCCTACGTTCGCAGCCTTTGTCATCGGTTTTCTATGGCCGTTTCTCTGGGGCATCTATCTGTCGTTCTGTAAATTTACCACCGTGCAGGACGTTACGTTCGTAGGCTTTTCCAACTATACCAAGATACTGATAGACAAGACGTTCAGCCACTCCTTCTGGCTGACGGTGGCGTTTGCCTTTGTGTCCAGTATTCTGATCAATGTCTGCGCCTTTGCCATTGCGCTGGCTCTGACTAAGGGATATAAGGGAACGAACGCGTTCCGTACCGTATTCTTCATGCCGAACCTGATCGGCGGTATCGTACTGGGCTACATATGGCAGACGCTCCTCAACGGTCTGCTTTCCATGTGGGGCCAGCCCCTTCTGGCGCTTTCCGCCAGAAACGGTTTTATCGGTATGCTTATTCTCCTGATGTGGCAGCAGATCGGATATATGATGATCATCTATGTGGCGGGACTGAATAATGTTTCGCCGGATCTCATCGAGGCGGCGAAGATCGACGGGGCGACTTCCAGGCAGATTCTTTTCAGGATCAAGATTCCCATGATCATGCCGTCCGTAACCATATGTACCTTCCTGACACTGACAAACGGATTCAAAATGTTCGACCAGAACCTGTCCCTCACAGGAGGAGATCCGGGCAAGCAGTCACAGCTTCTAGCGCTGAATATCTATGATACGTTCTACGCCCGCAGCGGACCGCAGTGGAAGGGCATCGGCCAGGCGAAGGCCGTGGTATTCTTTATCCTGGTGGTGGCGATCGCGCTGATCCAGTTGAAAGCCACATCATCGAAGGAGGTGCAGCAGTAATGGCAAATAAGAAAAAAAGCATAATACCGACGATCATACTGACTGTGATCTGTATTCTGTGGCTGTATCCCATTCTACTGATCCTTCTCAATTCCCTGAAGGTGGAATCCGCGATCACCACTTCCGGAGTTTTCAGCTTCCCCACAGCGGAGACCTGGAACGGGATCTCCAACTTTATTGCCAGCGTTACCCAGATGGATTTCCTGAAATCTTTCTGGTATAGTCTGGTGATTTCCGTGATGTCCGTGGTTCTGATCCTGATTTGCTGCTCTATGAGCGCATGGTATATCGTCAGGGTAAACGGAAAATTTTCCAAAGCTTTTTATTATCTCTGCGTGTTCAGTATGGTAGTGCCTTTCCAGATGGTAATGTTCACTCTGGCGAAAACAGCGGACACACTGAAGCTGAATAATCCCTATAACATCTGTATCATTTACCTGGGCTTCGGCGCAGGTCTGGCGGTATTCATGTTTACCGGCTTTGTAAAAGGGATCCCCATGGAGATCGAGGAGGCGGCGCTGATCGACGGCTGCAGTCCTTTTAAGGTGTACACGCAGGTGCTGATCCCGATTCTGAAGCCCACCATTATCTCCACCGCTATCCTGGAGCTGATGTGGGTGTGGAACGATTACCTTCTGCCTACGCTTGTTCTGGATATCAAGAAATACAGGACCATTCCCATGGCGGTTCAGTACTTCAGGGGAAGTTTCGGCCATGTGCAGATGGGTCCCATGATGGCCAGTATCATGATCGATATCATACCCATCATTATCGTATATCTTGTCTGCCAGAAATACATTATCGAGGGCGTTGTGGCAGGCGCGGTAAAGGGATGATGCAGATAGTAGAAAAATATCGACTTTTTTCAGTAATATAGCTTCTTGTATCCATAAGTCCGCAATGTTACAATAAGGCAACATTATGTAGGACATTACCGTAGAAGGGTTTGAGAATGATGAATATACTGATTGCGGACGATGAAAAGATAGAGAGAGAGGGGATCCGGTACCTTCTCGCTCTGGAAAAAGGAGAGCGGAGGATCTTCGAGGCGGCCAACGGGAAACAGGCCATGCAGATCCTGCGCACAGAAAATATTGACATGATCCTCACGGATATCAAGATGCCCGTGATGGACGGGCTGGAGCTGGCCCGGAGGGCGAAGGAGCTGTTTCCGGAGATCCGGATCGTGATCTTCAGCGGATATAATGATTTCACTTTCGCCCAGGAGGCGATCCGGTACGGAGTGACAGATTATATCCTGAAGCCTGTGGATCCGGATAATTTCCATGAGATCATAGAGAAGGCGGAGAAAAATATACGGGAGAGACAGGCGGAAGAGAACAGGGAGATCCGCCGTCAGAATTTTCTCCAGCAGTATTT
>DWXL01000021.1 GCA_019119235.1 Candidatus Blautia excrementigallinarum
GATAAAAATGAACGAAACATTTATGAAAGAAAGACCGGTATTTCCATTAATCATGTCCATGGCGCTTCCCATGGTGATCTCCATGCTGGTCAATTCCCTTTACAATATCGTGGACAGCTACTTTGTCGCCAAGATCAGTGAAGACGCTATGACGGCTCTGTCTCTGGTCTATCCTGTCCAGAATTTCATTAACGCCGTCGCCATCGGGTTCGGCGTAGGGATCAACGCTCTGATCGCCTTTTATCTTGGGGCGGAAAATAAAAATGCCGCAGGCGCCGCAGCTACCCGGGGCACTGTACTGACAGTTGTCCACGGAATCCTCATGACTGTAGGCTGTATTGCTTTTATGCCGCATTTTCTCCGCTTTTTTACTTCAGACGAAAACATCATCAGCCTGGGACTGCGCTACTCCAATATTGTTTTCGCCTTTTCCGTTATTATCACCCTTGATCTTTCCTTTGAAAAGATCTTTCAGGCTCTTGGGAAAATGAAAGTCTCCATGATCGCCCTGATGTGCGGCTGTGTTACCAACATTATCCTGGATCCGGTGATGATCTTCGGTCTGGGTCCTTTCCCCGAAATGGGAATTGAGGGGGCCGCTCTTGCTACAGGAATCGGGCAGGTGGTAAACCTTGCCATCTATCTTGTTATCTATAAAGCCCGCCCTGTCAGTGTGCGCATCACCGGAAAATATCTGAAGCCGGATAAAGGAATCGATCTGCGTCTGTATTCCATAGGTATTCCCGCGGCCCTGAACCTGGCCCTGCCTTCCCTTCTCATCTCTGTACTGAACAGCCTGCTGGCCGCCTTCTCTCAGAGCTATGTAGTGATCCTGGGAATCTACTATAAGCTGCAGACCTTTCTGTATCTTCCGGCCAGCGGAATCGTTCAGGGAATGCGTCCGGTGATCGGCTATAATTACGGTGCGGGAGAATATAAGAGAGTCCGGAAAATCTATCTTGTCACTCTGGCCATGAGCAGTGTCATTATGATCGCCGGCACAATTATCTGCCTTACCGTTCCCGGACAGCTCATAGGGCTCTTTACTGCCAATGAGGCCACAGTCCAGGCGGGAAAAACAGCGCTCCGCATTATCAGCGCCGGATTCCTTGTCTCCGCAGTTTCTGTAACCTCTTCCGGCGCTCTGGAGGGACTAGGAAAGGGAACCGCTTCTCTGGTGATCTCTCTCTGCCGTTATGTGATCGTCATTCTTCCGGCCGCTTTCCTTTTAAGCAGGATATTCGGCGCTGCCGGAGTATGGAACGCATTCTGGATCGCAGAGGCGGTTACAGCCATAGTTTCCTTTATGATCAGCAGGAAGAAGGTTTATCTTTGATCTATTTCTTCGGCGGGGATGATCTACTGGGGATTTTTCAGGTATATTGTAATCTGAAAATACATATGCTATAATGCCGATAGGCTAAAAGATAGAAGTTATCCATGTCGGATAGCAGACGAAAACCCCAGAGGCTGCATCTCTGGGGTTTTCTATTTCCTTTTATCTTCATATTTCAGCGCTCCTATAGCCAAAGATTATCCTTGCGTACTGCTTTCAGCGGAATATAATATATCCGTCTTACTTCTCCTTTGAAAAAGCCGCTTTGTATATCTCTTCCTGCTCCGGCAGATGAGTCACAAAGCCTACAGGAATTTTATTGTCCGTGGCCTCTATGATCTTTTTTGCTCCTTCCGGGCCAAAAGCTCCGCAGAGCTCGATACAGCCGATCCCTTCCTCTTTATACAGTTCCCGGGCCGCTTCAGCCGCCTCCTGTATATTTGGAACGCCGATGATCCTGGCTATTCCGTTGTGGATCACAGCCCTGTCCTTTTTACTGTCAAAGTTATTTCCCAAAATCAAAAACGCAAATTTCATCTGAACTTTCTCCTTAAAATATTATTCTAATTAAGAGACTTCAATTTCTCTACAGTATCGTACATAATGGACAGACATTTTTCAAATTCCTCTTTGGAAACTGTGTAGAAATCATCACCCGGATAACGGGCGTCAAAATAGAAATCTGTAAGATATGCCAGCCCCACTGTGTCCAGTTTTAACCCTGGATTCATATCGTTCAGTTTTGACGCTATTTTCTTCATATTATGTTTTCTGAGCAGATCCGACACATCCTCTTCCAGAACTGTCCGGTCCAGATATCCCTTTAGAAATTTTTCTGCCACTTGCTGACACTGTACCGCAAGCTGATTATAAAATGTATTTCCTGTTTTTAACACGGATTCCAGATACTGCAGATCATTTTCCGCTATATCAATATAAGTGTTCCTGATCATTCTACAACCTCCAGAAGCAATTTTTTATCTCTGCTGATCTCTCTTTGAAAAGTCTGGCTGCCAAATTCAGCATTTTCATAGGTATATACTACATCTGTCCGGATTCCCTCTATATCCTCATCCAATGTCCAACGGATCATTGCTGAAAGTGTCCGGTCAGTGATTCTTTTTTCCGTCAGTATCAAAAGATCCACGTCACTGGTGCTCCTGACTTCTCCTCTGGCGCAGCTTCCGAAAAGATATACTTTTTTCAGCCCTGGGATTCTGGCCTTTATCAGATAGTCCAGGTCATGAGCAATCTTATTCTGAAATCTTATCGGAAGATTTTCGTATTCTTTTTTATATATTTTCACATGATCAGCCAAATCAGCTTCCCTCCGTCTGTTTTTTATGGTCTCCCGCGTGAATGGTATTTATATGTCTTTTACTTTCTGCCGGAAAAATCAGCAGCCGGCCTATTTCGATCGTGTTCCCACGATTCCGATGAGGTTCATGTACCGTCCGCCGTCTGCCTGAAGCATTTTCCGGTCTCCTGCGGCATAAGGATTGTCTGTCTCCAGCCAGTCCTCCCATGCCTGAGAAAAACAGGACATTTCCCATATTCTGAGGTTGTCCAGCTCCTTCTCGAATTTCGGTCTCCACCATCCGGAAGAATGCCACATTTCCAGAGCCTCATCTTCCCAGTATGGTCTCATTTCATCCGGAATATTTTCGTGTACTTCGTATTTCATTCCCGGAACCGCTATCGCCGCAA
This sequence comes from Candidatus Blautia excrementigallinarum, assembly GCA_019119235.1. Classification (GTDB taxonomy): domain Bacteria; phylum Bacillota; class Clostridia; order Lachnospirales; family Lachnospiraceae; genus Blautia_A; species Blautia_A excrementigallinarum. The sequence goes on from DWXL01000021.1 coordinate 3,044, forward strand.
TTCCGTCTTTCTTCAGCAGAGGCTTTATTTTTTCCGGAAAAAAGGTATCGTTATTTCCTACATAATGATAGGCGTCCACGCTCACTACTGCATCAAAAAAACCTTCGGCAAAAGGCATATCCTGCGCGTCCGCATGTATAGGGATCACCAGATCATCCACCCCTGTTTTCCGGAACCGCCTGTAGTTGTCTGTCGCAGATATCCAAAGATCCAGAGCAAATACCTGCACACCATATTCCCTTGCAAGAAAAATCGAGGTAAGCCCGTTCCCGCAGCCCAGATCAAGAACTCTCATTCCGGATTTCAGGGGAACTTCTTCCAAAAGTTCCTCCAGTATCACCATGGAATTGGGCCCCATCATATTTTCCTTTAAAAAATCTCTGTCATATTTTCCTGCTTTATAAAAATTCATATTACTATCCCCTTTTTCTACGGCGTGACCGCATATTTTATCACATGCTCTTTCCGGTTTTCAAACACATCGTAAGCCGCCATGATCTCTTCCATCCGGCATCTGTGTGTGATCAGGAATCCCGCATCCAGCTTTCCGCAGGCCGTCAGATCCATGATTTCCTGACAGTAGCTGCCATCCACGCCTCCTGTCTTAAATATAAGGTTCTTTCCGTACATATCCGGAAGGGGAAGCGTCTGCGGTTCCTCATACATCGCTACGATCACCACTACTGCGTTGGGGCGTGCGATTTTCCACGCCGTCTGGAAGGTATCCTTTCCTCCCGCCACTTCAAAAACCCTGTCCGCGCCTCTTCCTCCTGTAATATCCCTTACAGTTTCTTCTATATTGCCGCTGTCCGGCGTGAGAATAATATCTGCCAGTCCTTTTTCTTTTGCAAGTTTAAGTCTGTATTCATCTGTATCCACCGCGATTATTTTTCCAGGAGTATAAAGCCGGGCGCAGAGCATAGTGCAGAGCCCTGTCGGTCCCGCTCCGATCACCGCTACTGTATCCGCCGGACTGATCTCACCGATTTTTGCCGCCCAGTATCCTGTGGAAAGAATATCCCCGTTAAAAAGCGCCTGTTCGTCCGTTACGGAATCCGGTATCAATGTAAGACCGTTATCCGCAAAAGGAATTCTGGCATATTCAGCCTGGCCGCCGTCAATACGGCATCCCAGCGCCCATCCGCCATGTTCGTCTGTACAATTATTTACAAAACCGCGTTTACAGAAGAAACACTCTCCGCAGAAGGTTTCCACATTTACCGCCACCCGGTCTCCCGGCTTGACTTTTTTTACGGCTTTTCCTGTTTTTACTACTCTTCCCACAAATTCATGGCCAAGAATCGTTCCCGGCACAGCTCTCGGCACAGCCCCATGTTTGATATGAATGTCGCTGGAGCAGATTGTCGTCAGCGTTACCTTGACAATAGCGTCTCTTTCGTCTTT
>DWXL01000176.1 GCA_019119235.1 Candidatus Blautia excrementigallinarum
AGCGAAGAACTGAAAGAGACTTATGAGCGTTACGCGATGCACACCCACGGAGCCGTGCTGCGGGACGAGCTGGCGTGGAACGAATACTGGCTCTGGGATTCAGACGATGTGATGGCGGCTGTCTATTATAACGAGAAAAACGAGCCGGACGGTTATGTGATCTACTGGATTGCCAACGACGTTTTTCATATCAAGGATATGATCTTCAATAACGAGGACGCCCGCACAGGCCTGTGGAATTTTGTCAGCGCCCACTTCTCCATGATAGACCGGGTAGAGGGCGATACCTATACGGACGAGCCGCTGGCATTCCTTCTGGAAGACGCCAGCATCAAAGAGGTGATATCGCCTTATTTCATGGGAAGAATCGTGGATTTTGAAGCTTTTGTAGAGGAATATCCCTTCCGTCCCAGCGTTCTTGACAGAGAGTGGAAGTTTACGCTGATGGATCCTGTAATGGAATGTAACCAGGGAAGTTTTCTGCTGACCATATCAAGAGACGGGCACGGGGAAGCGAAGCGGATCATGGAACCCTGCCGGGACAGGATCAGCATACAGACAATGACGACCATGCTCATGGGCTATAAGCGGCCGGAATATCTGGCCAAGATAGGCAGGATCCAGGCTTCCGAATGGACGATCGATATGCTGGAGGACGCCATCGAGCAGCAGACCCCCTATATTTCCGATTATTTCTGAGACCGTGACGGGGTTGGCGGAAATGATTCCGCACAGGTACTGTATGAATATAAAAGAAAAATCGTGATTGTATGAATTTGCTTAAATATCTGAAAATAATATAAAATACAAAATAAATAGCAGATTAAATCAGATATATACATATAATATAATAAAAATATTGAAAAAATCTCAAAAAAGTGTTGACAAATGGAAAACACGGTGCTATTATATACTCATCAAAAGAAAAGAAGAAAAAATACAAAAGAAAATCATTCAATTCATAGCATATATAAATGTTACATGAATCAGGATGAAATAAAAAGAAAGGATAGGGTGAGTCCATTGGGAAAATAGTTTAACATCCATCAATATGAGCCAGTGACAGGAATCGGATTTCCTGCAAGAAAGACCTGATACATGAATCAATTGTAAATAAAATCTGATACTCATATTTGAAAGAAGAAAATCTGAGAGATAACACTCGAAAGATATAACCTGGCGAACAGGACTTCATAAAAAATGAGAATGATCAGAAAACGTATCAAAGGTATATAGAATCGATTTCTCATATTGAATAACTGTCACGAACCTGCAACAGAGACCTTCGGAAATGTGTGAAGAAACATTTACCAGAAGAGATATCAGAATTATTCCAGTGCTTCGTCAGGAAGAGGAGTTCCTGAGAAGTGAGAGAAAAGAGAAAGATATCTTGAGATCCATATCAGCACAGAGTGATGTCACGGGAGACAGAACAGATTGATATGAATTGAAACTCTGCTCAGAAGAACATCTTCTTACAAAAGATGTTAATATGAAGAATAAAATTATAATCCGTAAATTATAATTTTAAATCTATAAACTTTCTAAATAAACCGAATGATACTTCATCATATCGTTTATGAGCAGGAAATAAAATAAGATATGTAGATATACATACAGCATAGTATATGCAAAAGAAAAACTGAATACAGAGAATTGGAATTCAGAAATATACATCAGGTATATATGATCCAATTAGACACAAGATAATTCGTATAGAAAGAGGAAATTAAAAATTGAATAAGGAAGATCATTGAGACGGTCATCATTTTTGAAATCGAAGTAAAAAGTGATGACCGTCAATCTTGTCATAAAAAGATATTTACGTTATACTCTCCAGAGAAGGAGAGCTTTTTTTATGTGGAAAATGAATACACAGGATAACATCATTTATGAAGACAGGGATATCCTGGTCTGCCGCAAACCGGCGGGTCTTGCCGTACAGAGCGCGGGCGTGGGGACCATGGATATGGAAAGCGCGCTGAAGAATTATCTTGCCCTTAAGAATCCCGGGGAGACGCCCTGGCTGGGGATCATCCACCGGCTGGATCAGCCTGTGGAAGGCGTGCTGGTGTTCGCCCTTACGCAGAAAGCCGCAGCCGGCCTGAACCGTCAGATGGAGAAGAAAGAGATCGAAAAAATCTATCTGGCGGTAACCGATCGGGTTCCCTCGCCGGAAAACGCCACCCTTGAAGACTGGCTGAAAAAGGACGGAAGGAGCAACCTGTCCGCTGTGGTAAAACAGGGGACCAGAGGGGCGAAGAAAGCCAGACTGTCTTACCGGGTGATCCGGACGCTGGAAGATGAGAGAACGGCGGGAGGACTGCGCTGTCTGACGGAAATCCGTCTGGATACCGGACGTCACCACCAGATCCGGGTACAGATGGCTCATCTGGGAACGCCCCTTCTGGGAGACAGGAAATATTACCCGGAGGACAACTCCGGTTATTCTCTGGGATTATGCGCATATAAATTATCCTTCCACCATCCGGCATCAGGGAAGAAGATGGAGTTTTCCTCGGATCCGTCCGGGAATGCCTTCGCGGGGCTGGTTGTATAAGGCGGCGTCTGCCGGGAAGAATCCGGAAATATCCTCTGAAAAAATGAAAAAACTATGAAATCTATGGACGTAAATTCCAAAATGTGTATAATGTAAAAAAAGAAGCACATTTGTATGAAATTCATGTAAAGAGAAAAGAGGAGAAAAGCAATGAAAAAAGCAGCAGCTTTTGGACTTGCGGCGGCAGTTCTGGCAGCCGGAGTCCTTGGCATAAACGGCGGCTTTGGAACAATAATTGCGGATGTGCAGGCTGAAGGCGGTACGGCAGAGGAAGAAACGGCAGAAGACAGAGCCTCTCAGATCGATACATCTGTTCCGGTACAGGCCGGGAGCAGAGTAGCGGCAGTCAGCAAGAATGTGAACGGGGAATTCTGGGATCTGATCCGTCAGGGAATGGAAGACGCGGTGGAGGATATCAATACCGCATATGGATTTGAAGGGGACGATGTCCTGACCATGACTTTCGAAGGTCCCAATGACGAACTGAAGGTGGAAGAACAGGTGAACACTCTGGACGCGGTAATCGCGGAGAATCCTACGGTGCTGTGCCTTTCCGCCAGCGATATGGATTCTCTCCAGGCGCAGCTGGAATCGGCGGCTGAGAATGGCATCCCGGTGATCGTGTTTGATTCCAACATAAGCGAGAACCAGCTCGTCTCAGCTTTCCGCGGAACGGATAACGATTACGTGGGCGAGCTTGCCGGCGAACGAATGATAGAAGCCCTGGGCGGAACCGGGAAAATAGTGGTATTCTCCGCGCAGGAGAAGACGGAAAGCGCCCAGAGGAGGATGAGCGGTTTTCAGAAAGCCCTTGAGGATTCCGATATAGAGATCGCAGATATTGTTTATATGGATGAAGTGGAAGATATGGAGACGGCCATGATCGAGACCATGGAAGCCTATCCCGACATTGACGGAGTGTTCTGCACCAATGCGGATACTTCGGATCTGTATCTGGGACTGGAGCAGGAAGAGGAGGACGCTCCCCTGATGATCGGCGTGGACGCCACCACGAAGCAGCAGGAGGCTGTGAAGGACGGCAGAGAGTACGGGATCGTATCCCAGGATCCTTATGAGATCGGATATCAGACACTGCTTACGGCGGCGCAGGCCACGGATCCTGAATTTGAAAACGACGGATCAGTAGAGAAAACAGTCCTTCTGGAGCCGGCGTGGATCGACGCCTCCAATTTAGACGATCCCAGGTACAGTAATTATATATACGAATAAGACAACTACATAGACAGAACTATGGGAATACGCGGTGCAGCCGGATACGGCTGCGCCGTTTTTGCACTTCCGGCAATTATGCCCGTTAAATGGAAATCTTTGCGTTTTCCCTGTCGTTTCACAGGAAAAAGTGCTATAATAAAAACGATTATTTTGAAGGAGGGGAAACCATTGAAAGAAAGAGAAACATTCGGATCAAGGCTTGGTTTCATCCTTGTATCCGCAGGCTGCGCCATCGGTCTCGGGAATGTGTGGAAATTCCCGTATATGACAGGACAGTATGGCGGCGCGGCTTTTGTGCTGATCTATCTGGTATTTCTGGTATGTATGGGACTGCCGATCCTGATCAGCGAGTTTGCAGTAGGACGGGCGAGCCGCCAGAGCGCGGCGAAAGCCATGAACACCCTGGAACCCAAAGGTTCCAATTTTCACAAATACCGCTGGATGGGTATGATCGGAAACTATGTCCTGATGATGTTCTACACCATGGTCGCAGGATGGACCATGTATTACTGTTACGTAATGGCAACCGGCAAACTAAAAGGCGCTGATACGGAACAGGTGACGCAGTATTTTTCCGATTTTCAGCATTCCACAGGGACGATGACTTTCTGGATGATCCTGGCAGTGCTTCTGTCCTTCGGGATCTGTTCTCTGGGACTGCAGAAGGGCGTGGAGAGGATCACCAAGGTGATGATGCTCTGCCTTCTGGCTCTGATCGTGGTTCTTGCCGTGCATTCTCTGACGCTGGACGGCGCCATGGAGGGCGTGAAGTTTTACCTTGTTCCCAGTTTTGAGAATATGAAAGAAGCGGGGATCGGCAACGTGATCTTCGGCGCCATGTCCCAGTCGTTCTTTACCCTGAGTATCGGTATCGGCGCCATGGAGATTTTCGGAAGCTATATGCCGAAGAATCATACCCTTGCGGGAGAGAGCATCAAGATCCTTGTGCTGGATACCTTTGTGGCCCTTATGGCCGGCATGATCATTATTCCGGCATGTTTTTCCTTCGGCGTTGAGCCGGGAGCAGGCCCGGGACTGGTGTTCATCACACTTCCCAATGTATTCAACCAGATGATGGGCGGAAGACTGTGGGGAGCCCTGTTCTTCCTGTTTATGGCGTTTGCGGCCCTGTCTACAGTTATCGCAGTGTTTGAGAATATCCTTGCCTTTTCCATGGAACTGCTGGGATGGGAGCGTAAGAAAGCGGTGCTTGTCAATATCGTGCTTGTGATCGTTCTCTCCATGCCTGCGGTGCTGGGATTCGGTCCCTGGTCGGGCGTACAGATCCTGGGAGAGGGAACCACCATCATGGACCTGGAAGACTTCATTGTCTCCAATAACATCCTGCCTCTTGGTTCTGTGATCTTCGTGCTTTTCTGCGCTTCGAAGAAAGGCTGGGGATGGGATAATTTTATCAGAGAAGCAAATATCGGATCAGGAACGAAATTCCCTGCAGGCATCCGTCTGTATATGCTGTGGGCGATCCCCGCTATCATTTCCATTATCTATCTGAAAGGCTACTACGATATGTTTAAGCCGAAGGGAATGGCGTATTTTGTTCCCTGGATGATCGTGGGAATCGCACTGCTGGCGATGACAGGATGGATCGCTCTGGGACATTCAAAAAACGGGAAAGACAGGAGATAAGTGATTATGATATCAGAAAAAATGAAACCGTTTGTACAGAATAATTCCGCTATCCGTATGATGTTTGAGGAGGGCAACCGCCTGAGACAGAAGTACGGGGCAGATAAAGTTTATGATTTCAGCCTGGGTAATCCCAGTGTTCCGGCGCCGGACTGTGTGCGGGAAGCGATCGTTGATCTGGTGAATACAGAGGACCCGGTGGTTCTTCACGGATATATGAGCAACGCCGGATTTGAGGATGTACGGGAAACTATCGCCGGATCTCTGAACCGGCGTTTTGGAACCTCTTTTTCCGCGAAAAACCTGATCATGACGGTGGGAGCCGCCAGCGGGTTGAACGTGATCCTGAAGACAATCCTGAATCCGGGAGAAGAAGTGATTGTTTTCGCGCCGTATTTCCTGGAATACGGAGCCTATGTGCGCAACTATGACGGGAACCTGGTGGAGATTTCTCCGGATACGGAGACTTTCCAGCCGAACCTGAAAGAACTGGAAGAGAAGATCACGGCGAAGACAAGAGCGGTGATCGTAAATAATCCCCATAATCCCACCGGCGTGGTATATTCGGAAGAGACTATCAGGGCCCTTGCAGCGATCCTGGAGAAAAAACAGGAGGAATTCGGCAGCGTGATCTTCCTGATCTCCGACGAACCCTACCGTGAACTGGCCTATGACGGAGTACAGGTCCCCTGGCTGACGAAATATTACAGAAATACGGTTGTGGGTTATTCCTACAGCAAATCTCTGTCCCTGCCCGGAGAGAGGATCGGATATCTTGTGATCCCGGACGAGCTGGAAGACAGTGAGACGGTGATCACTGCGGCGACCATCGCCAACCGTATTCTGGGAAGCGTGAACGCGCCTTCTCTGATCCAGAAAGTGATCCAGAGATGCGTGGACGCGGAGGTGGATGTGGCCGCCTACGACAGAAACCGTCTTGCTCTCTACAATGGACTGAAGGAGTGCGGTTTCCAGTGCATTAAACCGGAGGGAGCTTTTTATCTCTTTGTGAAATCCCCTGTCCCCGATGAAAAAGCGTTCTGCGAAGCCGGAAAGAAATATAATATCCTTATGGTGCCGGGAAGCTCTTTTGCCTGCCCGGGATATGTAAGACTGGCCTACTGCGTATCTTATGATACCATTGTCAATTCCCTTCCGGAGTTCCGGAAGCTGGCGGCAGAGTACGGCCTTGTATAAAACAGGGATCTGCCCGCAGATCATGTGCGGATGGGAGGCAGATTTCAACTGAATATAAAAAACAAGAAACGCGGATCCTGTGGGGGAGCCGCGTTTTTTAGCAGAGTTCTTAATGGTTTCAGATTTTATCAATTTTTTTCCGTATCTTCAGCATTTTCTGATCGAGGCTGCTGATCATGGCGGCGCACTGCTGAAGCTCCTCATCAATGAGCTGGGCTTCCTTCCGTCCCCGTTTGTACCGGAGCTGATGATCCAGGCTGGCCCAGTAATCCATTGCTGCGGTCCGAAGCTGCAGCTCGATTTTGATCCACTGTGTTTCACTCTGAAAGGAGATTGCCGCCTCCAGGATGAGATGCAGGCTCTGATAGCCGGATTTTTTGGGTTCCCGGATATAATCCTTGGTCTTGATGATCCGGATGTCTTTCTGACGCTCGATGAGAGCGGCCACTTTATAGATATCGTCCACATAGGCGCAGATCGCCCGCACGCCGATCAAGTCGTTGATCTTCTCCAGGGCAATGTTAAAATCCGGTTCAAGTCCCTTTTTTTCCAGCTTTTTGCACACGCTGTCGTAGCTTTTCAGACGTCCTGTTTTCTGCTGGATCACGCTCCGCCCTGATTCTATCATCAGGATCGTGTTGACGATATCCAGTTTTGTGAGGAGCAGGCTGATGGCGCAGCTGCCCTTCATTGTGAATTCACTGTCTGTGAGTATTTCTTTTAACTGATCCTGTTTTTTCACTTTCTGTTTTTCATCTCCGATTCTTGTGAAGATAAATTTCTGTCCGTCTCTGACTGCAATACAACTGTTCATTATACTATACGCTCCCTGTAATAAATTAATGGAAAGATTATGTAAGGTTTTGGGAAAATTATGGAATTTTCCACGGCTGGAAACGCCGCGCCTGTCTATAAGTGTATGCGGGAGGAGGAGAGGATATGACTGCAAAAATCCGGAGTATGATAAAATCACAAATTTGTTTCGGCAGTCCTCAGACAGATGATTTTATATAAAACTCCAAATTGTGCGATATATACAAAAAAAATCATAAAAAATCTTTGAAAATCACGAAATAAAAAATTACACATTATTTTATCTTGCTATTCAGCGTGTAATGTGCTATGTTTATCTCACGACCGGAAACGTTACCGGATACATTACCGGAAACATTTCCGAAACGGATAAAGAAATGAGAAAGGAAGGTAAGACAAGATGAAGAAAGCGAAAAAATGGGCGGCTTTAGGGCTCACAGCCGTTATGGCGGCTTCGATGATGGCGGTACCGGCGTATGCGGGCGGGGAGTCCGGCGACGACTTCGATTACAGCTCCATTACCGGTAAAGTTTACTGGCTGAACCAGAAGCCGGAGGACGGTCCGGTTCTGGAGGAAGAACTGATTCCGGCTTTTACAGAGGAAACAGGTATTGAGGCGAAAGTTGTAACGGCAGGAGCGAATACCTATGAGAATATGCTCCGTTCAGAGATTGCCAAAGACGAACCGCCCACACTGTTCCAGATCGGAAGCAAGGTGGCCCTGGAACGCTGGAAATCCTATGCACTGGATCTTAGCGATACCGAGTGGTATGACAGTCTGACAGACAAGAGCCTGGCTATTTCTGATGACGACGGTGTATTTTCTATTCCCTATACAGTTGAGGGATACGGCATAATTACCAATAAGAGAATCATCGAGGACTATTGCGCCATGGACGGTGCAGTGATCGAGTCTATTGATGATATCAATAATTTTGATACTCTGAAGGCAGTGGCCGAAGATATTCAGGCTAAGGCAGACGATCTGGGAATTCTGGGAGCATTTGCTTCTACTTCTTTTTCACCCGGAGAAGAGTGGAGATGGACAAACCATCTGTTCAACATGCCGCTGTACTATGAGTACAAAGATAAAGGCGTAGATGATTCCGATACACTGGACGGAACTTACATGGATAACTTCAAACAGATTTTCGATCTTTATATCAATAATTCCTGTACAGAACCGGCCATGCTTTCCAGCATGACCATCGAGAACGCGATGGCGGAATTTGCACTGGAAGAAGTTGCTTTTGTGCAGAACGGAAACTGGGCATGGACTACCATTGCAGAGAACAATGAAGATTTTTCCGCTGAAGACATCTGCTTCCTTCCGATCTATATTGGCGTGGAAGGAGAAGAGAATCAGGGACTCTGCATTGGTTCCGAGGCAAATCTCGGCATCAACAACCAGGTCTCCGAGGAAGACCAGGAAGCGACGCTGGCCTTTATCCACTGGCTGTTCAACAGCGAAACCGGCAAAGATTTCTGCATCAATAAACTGGGATGGATTTCTCCGTACAATACCTTCAGCGACGACGAAGTACCCAGCAATCCTCTTGCAGCACAGGTTATGGAGTGGTCCAATTCCGGCAAAGAAAGCGTTTCCTGGGCGTTCAATACCATTCCGAACCAGTCCTACAAGGATAAATTCGGCGCGGCTCTTCTGGAATACGCGCAGGGAACCGGAGAATGGGATCCTGTTGTAGAAGCTGCGGTTGACAACTGGGCGGTGGAGAAACAGAACATTCAGGAGGACGGGGCCGAGTAATCCTGCTTTCTTAATGGAGTGAAAACGGGATCCGTTTCGGCGGATCCCGGGATGAGGGAGGAAAAACAATGAATAATAAATCGATGAAAAGATATTTCCCAGTCTTTGCCCTTCCCACATTAATCGCATTTATCGTCGGATTCGTCATTCCGTTCGTGCTGGGTGTGTATCTTTCTTTCTGCAAGTTCACGACAGTGACGGATGCACAGTGGATTGGATTTTCCAATTACACAAAGATTTTCTCGGATGGTGATTTTCTCCATGCGCTGGGATTTACCGTTGTGTTCACTATCGTTGCGGTGATAACGATTAATGTATTTGCTTTTGTGATCGCTCTGGCGCTGACAAAAGGAATCAGAGGAACCAATATTTTCCGTACGGTATTTTTCATGCCCAATCTGATCGGAGGAATTATTCTGGGATATATCTGGCAGCTGATCATCAACGGTGTGCTGAGTTATTTCGGAAAGACCATCACTTTTGATGCCAGCTACGGTTTCTGGGGTATGATCATTCTGATGAACTGGCAGAGTATCGGATACATGATGATCATTTATGTGGCAGGTCTTCAGAATATTCCCGGTGAACTGATCGAAGCGGCGCAGATTGACGGAGCCTCCAGATGGGCGACGCTCTTTAAGGTAAAGATACCGATGATGATGTCTTCCATTACCATCTGCACCTTCCTGACACTGACAAATTCCTTTAAGATGTTTGACCAGAACCTGGCGCTTACGGCAGGCGCACCTTCCAATAAGACGCAGATGCTTGCGCTGAATATTTACAAGACGTTTTACGACAGGCCGGGAACAGAAGGCGTCGGTCAGGCGAAAGCGGTTGTTTTCTTTCTGATCGTGGCGGCGATCGCGCTTCTGCAGCTTAAGGCGACCAGGAGTAAGGAGGTGCAGCAGTAGTGGTAAAAAATAAAAAAGGAAATCTATTTTTGACAGTTCTTTTTACTGTGATCTCTCTTCTCTGGATTTTTCCTATCATAGAGGTTGTGCTGAATTCTTTTAAGAGGAAAGCATATATCAGCAGGGAACCTTTTGGCCTTCCCACCGGAAAAATGTTTGAGGGACTGAAGAATTATATAAATGGAATCGAGAAAACAGACTTTTTCCGGGCGTTCGGGCTGAGCCTTCTGGTTACTGTCCTTTCCGTAGCGGTACTTCTTCTCTGCACTTCCATGTGCGCATGGTATATTGTCAGAGTAAAAAGCGTGATTTCTTCAGTGATGTTTTACGGATTTGTTTTCTCCATGATCGTGCCTTTCCAGATGGTGATGTTTACGCTGTCAAAGATTGCCAATATGCTGAAGCTGACTACGCCGCTGGGACTGGTGCTGGTGTATCTGGGGTTTGGAGCAGGGCTCTGCGTGTTTATGTTTACCGGATTCGTGAAGTCGATTCCGCTGGAGATTGAAGAATCAGCCATGATCGACGGCTGTAATCCCATCCAGGCATATTTTCAGATCGTTCTTCCCATTATGAAACCAACCTGTATTACCGTGGCGATCCTGGAAGCGATGTGGATCTGGAACGATTACCTTCTTCCGCTCCTGGTACTGGACAGCGACTATCAGACGATTCCCATTGCCATCCAGTATCTGAAGGGCGGACACGGATCGGTGGATATGGGAGCGATGATGGCAACGCTGGTACTGTCCATTATTCCGATTGTTATATTCTATATGATCTGTCAGAAATATATCATTGAAGGCGTCGTGGCAGGCGCTGTAAAAGGCTGAGATCCTGATTATTGCTTTTTTGTCCTGTACTTGGTAAAATAAAATTGAATTGTGTAAACAGTAGTTCATATAATATGGGGCATATAGAGAAGCTGCCGGCGGCGGATCTGCAGGCAGCGTTAAAAAGAGAGACAGGAAAAAAGCAAATGGAATCAGTAACGATCAAGGATATAGCAAAGAGATGCAACGTGGCGGTCAGTACCGTATCCAGGGCGATCAACAATCACCCGGATATTAATCCGGAGACGCGGAAAAAGATCATGAAAGTGATCGAGGAAAATAATTATATTCCCAACAACAGCGCGCAGAACCTGAAAAAGACAGTTTCCAGAAGTATAGGCGTGATCATCAAAGGCGCGGATAATCAGCTGTTTGCAAAAATGCGTCCGGTACTTGTGGAGGGGATCGGCCGTTACGATTACGATTCCTACATGGAATATGTGAGTATCTCCGGAGACGAGATCAGAGAGGCTATGCGCCTCGTAAAGGAAAAAAGGCTGAAAGGCCTGATCTTTCTGGGAGGAAACCATAACAGGAGCGTAGAAGAACTGAAGTCCCTTCCGGTTCCGTTTGTTACGGCGACAGTAGACATGGAGGATTCTGTTCCGAAGAATCTGTACTCATCTGTATCGGTGGACAGCTATCAGGAAAGTTACCGGATGGTGGATTATCTCTGCTCCAGAGGATACAGGAAGATCGTGATCTTTACCGGGAGCAGAGGCGACGAGAGCGTGGGACGCCTGCGGCTGAACGGATATAGAGACGCGCTGCGGGATAATCATATCGAACCGGACGAAAAACGGATCTGGTACAGCCAGGACTGGGCGGAGGATGTTTTCAGCATGGCTAACGGATACCGTCTGGGAAAAAAACTGATAAGTTCAGGTATTGAGTTTGACTGTGTTTATGCTGTCGCGGATTCTATTGCGATCGGCGCCTGCAAGGCTCTTCTGGAAAGCGGCGTCAGGATTCCGGAGGACTGTGGTATTGCCGGCTTCGATGGCCTTGAAGAAACGCAGTATTACCACCCGTCTCTGACTACCATGCGCCAGCCCGTGGAGAAAATCGCGGAGGAGAGCGTACGGATCCTGTTTGCCATGCTTCATAATGGAGAACCGAATCAGCAGAGGACTTTTCCCTGCGAGCTTATGGAAAGAGAATCGACAAAATAATAAAATACCAGTTAAGAGGAGAAGGCCCCGTTTCCTGAAACGGGGCCTTTATATATGACGATACCGATAGAAAATCTGAAAGAGAAATGGAGGATATTATGGCAAAAGAGACAAATAAAGCGTTGAGAAATCTGGTGATCTATTCTGTTTATGTGAGAAATCATTCAGAGGAAGGTACATTTGCGGGAGTAGAGAAAGATCTTGACAGAATTAAAGACCTGGGGACAGATATCATCTGGCTGATGCCGGTCTATCCCATTGGAAAGAAAAACAGGAAGGGATCTCTCGGCTGCCCTTACGCCATTGCCGATTACCGGGGCGTAAATCCGGAATATGGAACAAGAGAGGATCTGGAGCATCTTGCGGAAGAGATCCACAAAAGGGGTATGAAGCTGATGATGGATATTGTCTATAATCACACCTCGCCGGACTCCTGGCTGAGCCGGAATATGCCGGATTTTTTCTATAAAAAGGCGGACGGTTCTTTCGGAAATAAGACCGGGGACTGGGGTGATGTGATCGATCTTGACTACAGGAACAGAGACCTCTGGGAGTATCAGATCGAAACTCTCTGTCAGTGGGCCAAAATCGCCGACGGATATCGCTGTGACGTGGCGCCTCTTGTCCCGGTGGAATTCTGGATCGAGGCAAGGAAAGCGGTAGAAAAGGTAAAACCGGGATTTATCTGGCTGGCGGAAACGGTGGAACCATGTTTTATCAGAGACAACAGGCGGCTTGGTCAGGTGGGACAGTCCGACGGGGAAATGTACCAGGCCTTTGACATGGAATATGACTATGATATCTGGGGATTCCGCGACCAGTATCTGGAAGGGAAGATCAGCCTGGATATGTATGTGCAGATCCTGAATCAGCAGCATATCGCTTTTCCGGATAATTATGTAAAAATGCGCTGCCTAGAAAATCATGATCAGAGAAGGGCGAAAGCGGCGGTTCCTAACGAAAGTGATCTGCTCAACTGGACGGCCTTTATGTTTTTTCAACAGGGTTCGGCACTGATCTACGGTGGTCAGGAAACGGAGAACAATCATACGCCAAGCCTGTTTGATATTGACAAAGTGGACTGGAACACCGGAAAGGATATCAGTCCGCTTCTGAAGAAACTGGCGGAGATCAAGAAAAAAGAAATCATGGCTTACGGTACTTACCAACTGTATGCGGACGATCTTACCGATACAGTAATCGGTACCTATGAAATGGGAGAAGACAGACTGATTGGCGTCTTCGCGCTTAAAAGCCAGGCGGCCAATATAAAAGTAGATCTGGAGGACGGAGAGTACACCAACCTGATCGACGGAAGCAAAGTGACGGTAAAGTCGGAACGGATGAAGACAGAAGGAAAACCTGTGATTCTGGAAATCTGAAAAACATTCTTGACAGTCACAATAATAAGTGTTATATTACAAATAGAACAGGAAAGGCGGAAAGGGGATGCGGCAGAATCAGCCGGCATCTCCTTTTTGCGGAAGAGTTCAGGTTACAGAAATATTCAGCGGAGGTGGCATTATGGCTAAAAGAGATTATTATGAAGTCCTTGGAGTCGGAAGAAACGCCGACGCGAAGGAGATCAAAAGCGCATACAGAAAGCTTGCGAAGAAATATCATCCGGATATGAACCCCGGGGATAAGCAGGCGGAACAGAAATTCAAGGAAGTTACAGAAGCCTATAACGTGCTTAGTGATACAGAGAAGAAGAAACTTTACGACCAGTTCGGTTTTGCAGCCTTTGAGGAAGGCGCTTCTGCCGGTCAGGGCTATGGACAGAATACGGGAGGCGGTTTCGGCCACGGTTTCGGAGGCTTTGGTTTCGGCGGCGGGGACGGCGGCGGAACCTACCGGGAATATCACTTTAACAGCAGTGACGGAAATATGGATGATATTTTCGGGGACATCTTCGGAGATATGTTCCGTGGTCAGAACGCCGGAGGTTTTGGAGGACAGAGCGGGCATGGCGGCGGATTCCGCAGTCATTACGGCGGCGGTTTTGCCGATGGCTTCGGCTCCGGCCGCCAGAGAGGCGGCGATCTTCAGTCAGAGGTTACGGTCAGCTTCGAGGAGGCGGCCTTTGGCTGTGAGAAGACCATCAGGATTTCGGATCCGCAGAACGGCGGCAGGGCGCAGACTCTTCAGGTCCATGTGCCGGCCGGGATCGACAACGGCAAAAGTATCCGCCTGAAAGGTAAAGGCGCGCCGGGATACGGAGGAGCTCCGGCCGGGGATCTGCTTCTTAAAGTAAAGATCGAGCCGAAAGAAGGATTTGAACGGAAGGGCATGGATATCTATACCACTGCACAGATACCTTTTACAACGGCTGTATTCGGCGGAGAAGCGAGAGTGGCGACTCTTAAGGGAGACGTAATGTGCAGGATCCCGGAGGGAACCCAGTCCGGAGGAAAGATCCGGCTGAAGGGAAAAGGGATTGTCTCCATGAAAGATCCGGCGGTACACGGCGATCAGTATGTAACCATACAGATCCAGGTGCCAAGGGTCATGAGTCCGGAGGCCCGGATGAAACTGAGAGAATTCCAGCAGGCCATGGGCGAAG
Organism: Candidatus Blautia excrementigallinarum; assembly: GCA_019119235.1. Taxonomy (GTDB): domain Bacteria; phylum Bacillota; class Clostridia; order Lachnospirales; family Lachnospiraceae; genus Blautia_A; species Blautia_A excrementigallinarum. Next base: position 14,701 of record DWXL01000176.1, read on the forward strand.
GCAAAACCAGAAGAAGGGGAAGCGCCGCGTAAAAGCGCTTCCCCTTTTCCCGCGTCCGGACGCTGTTGCGGCTATACAGATTTTGGGTACTGTAAAAGAAGGAGTCCTGTGTTATAATCAGAACGGATTCCTGTTCTATATGGAACAGGGAAATGAACAGATATAAAGAGAGGATAACGGACATGGAATTATATAACGGAAGACCGGAAAACGCAGAGGGCAGACTGGCGAAAGAGATCAGGGTCTATGATTTTCTGGACGCGCTGGGAATAGAATATCAGAGAGTGGACCATGAAGCGGCCATGACCATAGACGCCTGCGAGGAGATCGACAGGACGCTGGAGATATCCATCTGCAAGAATCTTTTTCTCTGCAACCGTCAGGAAACCAGTTTTTATCTCCTGATGATGCCGGGGGATAAGAAATTTAAAACAAAGGATCTTTCCGCCCAGATCAATTCCGCGAGACTTTCTTTCGGAAAACCGGAATATATGGAAGAGTTCCTGGACATAACCCCGGGATCTCTGAGCGTGCTGGGGCTGATGAATGACAGAGAACAGAGAGTGCAGCTTCTTATCGACGAGGATATTCTGAAAGATCCTTATATCGGATGCCATCCCTGTATCAATACTTCCAGCCTGAAAATACGCACGCAGGATATGATGGAAAAAATTATTCCGGAAATGAAGCATTCTCCCATGCTGGTTCGTTTATAAATACAGAAGCGTTTCTATTGTGAAAAACTGTATAAAATAAATATGAAATTTTTGTAAAAACTGCTATTTTCAGCATTTTGAGCATTGAATTAATAATATAATAAGGTATACTATTACCCAAAGAAACAGGAAAATATTTCAGCAGATGGCCGGCGCGGCCGGTATGAAAGGTGATATTTTGAACTGGCTAAAAAAATCAAAACATATATGGATCATTCCGGTATATACGGTATTATACATGCTCTCATTTATGTTTGTGGAACAGAGCGAGGTAGAGACGCATCTTATCCATTCCCTTGTGGATGATAAGATCCCGTTTTGTGAATACTTCATTATTCCGTATGTGATCTGGTACTTTTTCCTTATCGGATCGGTCCTTTACTTTACATTTTTTAACAGCAGCAATAAAGAATACTATCAGTTTCTGGGGACGCTGGGCGTGGGGATGACGATCTTCCTGATCGTATCCTATGTATATCCCAACGGACAGAACCTCCGGCCTGAGCTGACCGGGGACAGTATTTTTATTCAGGCGGTGCAGTTCCTGTACAGGATCGACACGCCTACGAATATCTTTCCCAGTATGCATGTGTTTAACGCCACTGCCGCATGTGTGGCACTGTTCCAGAACAGGCGCTTAAGGAAACACAGAATGCTCTCTGCTGCGACGCTGGCGCTTACGGTATCTATCATACTGTCCACCATGTTTCTGAAGCAGCACAGCGTAGCGGATGTAATGACAGCCCTGATCCTGAATATCATATGCTATCAGGTATTCTACAGGATCATTCCTGCCAATCAGGAGAAGATCGGCCGGATCCTCACCTGGAAGGAGATCGGCACGGTACCCAATCTGATCAGCGCGGCCCGTCTGGTACTGGCGGTCCTGTTTCTGGGATTTTTTGAAAGATACGGGCTTGACGACCAGAAAATGATGCTGACAGTTTTCCTGATCGCGGCAGCCACGACAGATTTCTTTGACGGCAGGATTGCCAGAACATTTCATCAGATCAGCAGAACCGGAAAGATCCTGGATCCTGTTTCTGACAAGATCATGCAGGGCGCGATCCTGATCTGCCTGAGTACGCAGTACGCACTGGCGGAGCTGGTGCTGATCCTGTTCCTTCTGAAAGAATGTATTATGCTGACGGCAGGATGGAAAGTTTTTACCTGTACAGATGCGGAGTGGGGGAATCAGTGGCATGGAAAACTGAATACAGCGGTATGTTACGCAGTTGCCATGATCCTGCTCATAGGACCGTCGATTCCTTTTTCCACGGCCAATATCCTGATCGGAGCCAGCGCAGTCTGTATGATGATGTCGCTGTTTATGTACATAGACGAATTCAGAGCGCTGATGGGCAGGACGAAGCGGCCTGCGCGCCGGAAGATGCCGGAACGGATACGAAGAGAAGCGTAAACAGTGATAAATATAGGAGAACCGGAGATTTACTTTTCCGGTTCTTTTTTTTCTGCGGAAAATGAGGTATAATAAAGCAATAATATGGAGGTAATTATGGATAATGTTTATATTATGGATCATCCCCTGATCCAGCACAAAATTTCAATTTTACGGGA